>JACORX010000271.1 GCA_016179165.1 Candidatus Rokuibacteriota bacterium
GACATACTGCTTCATGCGGAACGGCCCCGTGCCCACGCAGCGCTGGCGCAGATCGGGCAGCGGGACGTGAGCCGGGTAGACCGGCGAGTAGCCGGACGCGAGCATGAGGAGAAAGGACGGCTGAGGCCGCTTGAGCCGGAACACCACGGTGTGAGGCTCGGGAGCCTCGACGGCCTCCACGTTGGCGTACCAGTCTTTTCGAGGACTGAGGCGGAGCTTGGCCGGCGCGTCGGGGGCCTCGCGGACGACGTCGAAGGTGTACTTGACGTCGCGGGAGGTGAAGGGTTGGCGTCATGCCAGCGCGCGGTCCTCCTCAGGAAGAAGACGAGGTTCCGGTAGTTGTCCTGCCACGACCAGCGCTCCGCCAGCTCGGGGATGACCGTCTCGGCGCTCTCGAGCGGCTTCAAGGGGTGGAAGAGGACGAGGTTCGAGTAGCAGGGCGACATCGGCCAGACGTTGGACACCGTGGCCGATTCGTGGATCAGGAGCCCGGCAAGTCCTCGATCACCAGCGTGTTGAGGATACCGCCGCGTTTCGGGGTCTGGCTCTGGGCGGGAAAGGCGGCCCAGAGCGTTCCGAGGAGAATGGCGAGGCCGAGGAAGAGCGGGAGCATCGGGCGTTGGCTCATGGTGTCCTCCACATACATGGGCCGCGACGGCGTTATCAAGGGCGAGGTGCGAAGGACGCTGCTCCGGTGCTACTCTCTTGAGGCCGTCCACACCTTGACCTGGCAAGGGAGCCGACAGTGACCCCACAGAGCCTCGACGAGCGAGCCATCAACACGATCCGCTTCCTCTCGGTCGACGCCGTGCAGAAGGCGAATTCCGGCCACCCCGGCCTGCCCATGGGCGCGGCCGCGCCGGCCTACGTGCTGTGGACCCGGTTTCTCCGCCATAACCCGTCCGAGCCCGCCTGGCCTGACCGCGACCGCTTCGTCCTCTCGGCGGGCCACGGCTCCTTGCTGCTGTACTCGCTGCTGCACCTCACGGGCTACGACCTGCCGCTCGAGCAGATCAAGCAGTTCCGCCAGTGGGGGAGTCTCACCCCGGGGCACCCGGAGAGTCACCTGACCGCGGGCGTCGAGGCGACGACCGGGCCCCTCGGCCAGGGCATCGGCAACGCCGTGGGCATGGCGATCGCCGAGGCGCACCTGGCCGCGCGGTTCAACCGGCCGGGGCACGACATCATCAACCACTACACCTACGTCCTGGCGGGCGACGGCGACATGATGGAAGGCGTGCAGGCCGAAGCCGTCTCCCTCGCCGGCCACCTCAAGCTGGGTAAGCTCGTCGTCCTCTACGACGACAACGGCATCTCCCTCGCGGGCTCGACGTCCGTGGCGTTCAACGAAGATGTCCGCGCACGCTTTGCCTCGTACGGCTGGCACGTCCAGGCGGTGGAGGATGGCAACGACCTGGGCGCGGTGGACAAGGCCCTCCGCGCCGCCCAGCAGGTCGGCGACCGGCCTTCGCTCATCGCGATGCGCACGGTCATCGGCTACGGCGCGCGCCACAAGCAGGGCACCTTCCATGTCCATGGAAGCCCGCTGGGACCCGATGAGGTCAAGGCGGCCAAGGAGAACCTTGGCTGGCCTCTCGATCCGCCGTTCCTCGTTCCCGACGACGTGAGCGGGCACTTCCGTGCCGCCGTGGAGCGCGGCGCGAGGGAGCAGGAGGATTGGCGCCGACGCCTGGCTGCCTACCAGGCCGCCTTCCCCGATCTCGCCGCCGAGCTCACCCGGCGGATGGCCGGCGCGCTGCCTGCGGGCTGGGACGCTGACCTGCCAGATTTTCCCACGGACCCGAAGGGCCTGGCGACGCGGAAGGCGTCGGAGGGCGTCATGCAGGCGTTAGCATCGAGCTTGCCCGAGCTGGTGGGCGGCTCGGCGGACCTCGACCCCTCCACGTTCACCTGGCTCAAGGGGCAGGGCGATTTCGCGCCCGCGTCGCAGCCGCAGGAGGGCGTGCAGGGGGCGGTGGGGGGAGCGTGGGACTACAGCGGGCGAAATGTCCACTTCGGCGTCCGCGAGCACGCGATGGGCGCGGTCGTGAACGGCATGGCCTATCACGGCGGCTTCATTCCGTACGGCTCCACGTTCCTGGTCTTCTCCGACTACATGCGGCCCTCGGTCCGGCTCTCGGCGCTCGCGCGCCTCGGCTCCATCTGGGTCTACACCCACGACAGCATCGGCGTGGGCGAGGACGGCCCCACGCACCAGCCGGTGGAGCACTTCCTGGCGCTCCGGGCCATCCCCGACCTGCTGTTCATCCGTCCCGGCGACGCGAACGAGACGGCGTGGGGGTGGAAGATCGCGATCCGGGAGCGCCATCGGCCGACCGCCATGGCGCTGACCCGACAGAACGTGCCGACGCTCGACCGCTCCGTCTACGCCTCCGCCGAGGGGCTGACACGCGGCGCGTACGTGCTGAACCCCCGCCCCGGGGCGGCGCGCCCCGACATCATCCTGATCGCCACCGGCTCGGAAGTGCAGCTCATCGTCGCGGCCGAGCCCGTCCTCGCCGCGAAGGGGATCACCGCGCGGCTCGTGTCCATGCCCTGCTGGGAGC
>JACORX010000301.1 GCA_016179165.1 Candidatus Rokuibacteriota bacterium
CCAGGGTGTACTGCGTCGTGTCCAGCTCGTCGGAGGGTGACATGGCGCCGCCCGAGGCCATGATCTTGATCTGGTCCACGCCGCGGCGCAGCTGCTCGCGCGCGGCTTTGCGGACTTCGTCGGGTCCGTCGGCGATGACCCCGATCATCCCGTAGCAGCAGTCGATGGGCTCGATCCACTCGGCGCGCCGCCGCTTGTCGCCGTGGCCGCCCGTCTGCGAGAGCACACGCCCCGAGACCAGCATGCGCGGCCCGGGGTAGAGGCCGCTCGAGACGGCCTCGCGGAAGCCGTAGTCGGCGCCGCCGGCGTCGCGCACCGTGGTGAAGCCCTGCTGGAGCGCCTGCTCGATGCGCCGGAGCGTCTTGGCCCCGATCAGGCTCGGCGGGTTGTAGCGGTGCTGCTCGGCGATGTTGCCCTCGACGGCGCACATGTGGACGTGGGCGTCTGTCAGGCCGGGCATGAGCGTCCGGCCCTTGAGGTCGAGCGTCTCGATCTTTCCTTTGAGCGGTCCGACGCGACCCGAGCGGATGACGTCCTTGATACGCTCGCCCTCGACGACGACGGCGGCGCCGTCGACGGGCTCCTTGCCCGTGCAGTCGATCAGGAATGCGTTCGTCAGGATGGTGATGGCCATGGCGTCTCCCTTACGTCACCGCTTCGCGATCTTGGCTTCGAACATCCACACCTTCTCATCGGCGCGCGGCTGCCAGTCGATCCAGTTGGCGACGCCGTAGAGGTCGTGCTGCTGCCAGAGGAAAACCCACGGCGCCTCGTTCGCGACCATCTGCTGGATATCGGCCCAGGCCTCGAGCCGCTTCTTGGGGTCGACGATGGTAATGGCCGTGGCGATCTTGTCCTCGATCAGCTTGTTGCCGCCATAGGAGGAGTAGGTCATCGAGCCCTGGAAAAGCTGCTCGATCGTGCCCTGCGCGTCGAGTGCCGGCCCCCAGCCGAGGAAGAACATGTCGCCCGTCTTGCGGTTCTTGATCTTGTCGAGGTGCGTGCCCCACTCGTTGACCACGACGTTGGCCGTGATGCCGATGCGCCCCAACTGGGAGGCGATGGCCTGCGAGATGTCCTTGTCGAGCGGGTAGCGGCCCGAGGGCGTGTCGAGCGTCAGGACGAGGCGCCCCGGGTCGATGTTGGCGCTCTTGAGCAGAGCCTGGGCCTGCTTGACGTCGTGCTTGAGGCACTGGACCTTGGGCGAGAAGTCCACGTTGATGGGCGACAGCGGGCCGCACATCTTGCTCGCCCGGCCGCGCAGCACCTGCTGGATCAACTCGTCCACGTTGATCGCGTGGCTGATGGCCTGCCGCACCCGGATGTCCTGCATCGGCCCGGGCTTGAGCGTGACGAGCGCCAGGTAGTTGATGCGCGAGGAGACCGTCGCGCGCACCGTCGCCTTGCCGCTCTTGTCCACGAGGTCCACGGCGTGCGGCGGCACGTCCTTCATGATGTCGATCTCGCCGGCGAGGAGCGCCGCGAGGCGGGCGCTGAACTCCGGGATGAACCGGAACGTCACGGTCTTGAGCTCAGGCTTGCCCTTCCAGTAGTCGTCGTTGCGCACCACGACCAGCTTCTCGTCGCGCACCCACTGAGAGAACTAGAAGGGCCCGTTCCCGATCGGCTTGGCGAGGAGAGCTTGGACTCCCTGCTCCTTCAGCGCCTTCGGCGGCATCATCAGCATGTCGGTCGCCGAGATGCGGTCGATCAGCCCCGGCCAGGCTTTCTCGGTGATGAAGCGCACCGTGTAGGGATCGACGATCTGGACCTCCTTCACGAGGCTCCAGCGCGAGGCGTAGTGCGTCTTGTTGGCCGGGTCCTTGATGTAGTCCATCGTCGCCTTGACGCTTTGGGCATCGAAGGGCTCGCCGTTGTGGAACTTCACGCCCGAGCGCAGCGAGAACTCCCACGTCGTGTTGTCCACGACCTTCCACGACGTGGCGAGCATGGGGATGGGCTTGTAGGTCTTGGGATCCCGGTCCACCAGCCGGTCGTACATGTGCTCGACCATGTTGTTGGTGGTCCAGTCCACGATGGTGACCGGCAGGAGCGTCCGAGGTTCGGCGGCGAGGGCGATCACGACCTCCTCGGCCTTCATGCGGCTCTGTGCCGCGGCTGGGAGCGCCTGGGCCAGGAGCGCCGCGAGCACCACGAAGAATTTCAGGAATCGCATCAGCGGGTCCTCCTCGTTCCTAGAGTGTCTTGACGTATCGGCGTATCCGCTCAGGCGGTAGATATTACCCCGCCGGCCGTCCCGTCCGCTCGACATCGTCGGACCTCGCCGGACGGATCGGGGCAGCCGCGGCCATCGGCTACACCCGGAACTTGGGATCGAGGACGTCGCGCAGCCAGTCCCCGACGAGGTTGACGCCGAGCGCCGTCAGCGCGAGCGCCGCGCCTGGGAAGGCCGCGAGCCACCACGCGATGTAGAGAAAGTCGCGGCTTTCCGACAGCATGCTGCCCCAGGCCGGCGTCGGCGGCTGCACGCCGAAGCCGAGAAACGAGATGGCCGCCTCCGCCACGATGAACTGCGAGAACTGCAGGCTCGCCACGATGATGATGGACGGCGCCACGTTGGGCAGGACGTGGCGGAACAGGATGCGGGCGCGCCCCGTGCCGAGCGCCGCCGCGGCCTGGACGTAGTCGCGCTGCTTCACCGAGAGCACCTCGCCGCGCACGACGCGAGCATCGGCGACCCAGCCGGCCGCCGCCAGACTGATGCTGATGTTGCGGAGTCCTAGGCCCACGATCGCATTGATGGTCAGCGCGAGCAGGATGAACGGGAAGGAGAGCTGCACGTCGCACAGGCGCATGAGCGCCTGCCCCGGCCAGCCGCCGAAGAACCCGGCGAGCAGCCCCAGGATCCCGCCGACGATCGCCGTCAGCAGGACGGTGCAGAGACCGATGAAGAGGGCCACGCGCGCGCCGTAGAGCACGCGCGAGAGGGTGTCGCGCCCGAGCTGGTCCGTGCCGAGGGGATGCCCCGGCGAGCCTGGGGGTTTGAGGCCCTGGCTCAAGTCGGCCTTGACGGGATCGTGAGGCGCCAGCACCGGGGCGGCGAGCGCCGCCAGCACCGCCAGCGCCGCGAGGGTGAGGCCCAAGAATCCGAGCCCGTTGCGCCGGAGGGCCGCGCCGCTCACACCGCCACCTCGCGGCGGGTGCGCGGGTCGAGCCATCCATACAGGAGGTCAACCGCGAGGTTAATCAAAGTATAGGTGACCGAGATCACGAAGACGGCGGCCAGCACGACCGGGAAGTCGCGGTTCTGGAGCGCCTGGACCGTCAGCCGCCCGAGCCCGGGCCACGCGAAGATGGTCTCGGTGATGACGGCGCCGCCCAGGAGCTGGCCCGTCTCGAGCCCGGCGAGCGTGACGATCGGGATGGCCGAGTTCTTGAGCGTGTGCTTGCCGATCACGATCCACTCGGCGAGCCCCTTGGCCCGCGCCGTCAGCACGTACTCCTCGTTCAGCGTGTCGAGCACCGACGAGCGCGTGAGCCGCGCGATACGCGCCGCGTAGAAGGACGCCAGCACCACGCACGGCATGACGAAATGGGCCGGGCCGCCGATGCCGCCCGTCGGCAGCCAGCCGAGGCGCACGGAGAAGAAATAGATCAGCATGAGCCCGAGCCAGAAGCCGGGGATGGCCTGACCCAGGACCGCGGCGCCCATGCCGACGTAGTCGAAGAGGCTGCCGCGCCTGGTGGCCGAGAAGATGCCGACGGGAATCGCAAGGCAGAAGGTCAGGAGGAGCGCGGTGACACCCAGCTCGAGCGTGGCGGGCAGGCGCTCGAGCACGAGGCGGAGCGCGTCGCGCCGGTAGCGGAGCGACTCGCCGAAATCTCCCCGCACGGCGCCCGAAACGAAGCGCGCGTACTGGACGGGCAGGGGATCGTTGAAGCCCAGCCGCTGGCGAAACTCGTTGACGTCCTTGGCCTGGATGTCCATCGGCAGGAAGAGCAGCACCGGGTCGCCCGACAGCCGCACCAGGAAGAAGACGGCGGTCAGCGAGAGGAAGACCACGAGCGCCGTCTGGGCGAGCCGCGAGAGCAGGTACGCGCGCATCCCGACGAGTGTACCCGATGTGCCCGACGCGGCGGCCCGGCACTCGCAGCTTGACATATGACCACAAAACGTGGTCATATGACCACTACTTATGGTCATCATGAATTCGAGCCCGTTCGGGGGAGGGACGCGGACGCGAGTCCTCCTGGCGCTCTCGTTGCTCGTCGAATCCTACCCGAGGGAGCTCGCACGGGTGCTTGACGCACCTCTGTCTGGTGTGCAGAGAGCGCTGCAGAGCCTCGAGGTCGACGGGATTGCGGCGGGGCGCTCAGTCGGGCGCACGCGCGTCTTTCAACTGGACCCCCGATATTTCGCCCGGGATGCCCTCAAGCAGTTCCTGCGCCGGTTGGTGGAGCCCGAATTGGAACTTCAGCGACGGGTGGCAGCGCTTCGGCGCCGGCCGCGGCGCACGGGCAAGCCCCTGTGAAGCTCTCCGAGCGGTCGAGCCTCGGCGCGGTGGCAGCCGCCGTAGCGGGTGCCCTTCGCACTCAGGGCATTTCGGCAGTGTTGACGGGCGGGGCGTGCGCGGCCCTCTACAGCGAGGGCGCCTATCATTCTAGGGACTTGGACTTCATCGTAGTCGGGAGTGTTACCCGCGCGGCCATGAACTTCGCCATGGCGTCAGTCGGTTTCACTCCGAAACGGGATCGTTACGTCCACCCACGCGCTCGCTTCTACGTCGAGTTCCCGCGCGGCCCCCTCGCGATTGGCGGTGAATACCGCATCCGCCCTGTTGCACACACGATCTCGCACGGGCGGATCCTCATGCTCTCGGCGACGGACTCATGCCGTGACCGTCTGGCTGCCTTCTACCACTGGGACGATAGACGGAGCCTGACTGTCGCTGCGTGGATCGTCGTCCGCAACCGCGTGAATCTCAACACGCTCAGGCGATGGAGCGCTGCTGAAGGCGCGACGACCGGATTTGAAGAGTTTCTCGCGGAGATGAGGCGAGTCCGGCGTCGCATGGCTCCGCGGTGAACCGGAAGGTAGACGCCTACAGGAGCTTGTAGTAGAACGCGGTGGTGTGGAGGGTGCTGTCGGCGCTTCGCGCGTAGCGCGGGATCGCGCCGGCCGGCTGCCAGCCCATCCCGCGGTAGAGCGCCTCCGACGGGTCGCCCTGGCGCGTGTCGAGTACGAGCGTTGTGCGCCCGAGCCTGCGCGCTTCGGCCTCGGCGGCTTCCATCAGCAGGCGGCCGATACCCCGGCGCCGCGCCGAGCTCACCACCATCAGCTTGATCACCTCGGCGCGGTGGTGGCCATTCGCCTGTCCCGCAAGGTCGAGTTGTACGGTGCCGACGATGCCGCCGTCGGCGGCGCGCGCGATCCAGAGGCGCCTGCCGCCGGCTTGGCGCGCCGCCGCCACGCTGTCCCAGTACGCCGCGGCCTCGTCCGCGTCCAGTGGAGGCAGGAAGCCTACGGATGCGCCGCCGTCGACCACGTCCTGGAGGAGCGCGACCAGGGCTGGGCGATGGCAAAACACCTCCGCCGCGGCGAGACCGTCGATGGCGGGCGCTGCTACGGCCGGAACTCCTGGTCGAGGATCTCGGTGATGAAGCGGTCGAGGGAGACCGGGTAGAAGCGCACGTTGGGCGCCATGATCACGCCGGTGTTGATGATCTCACGCATCGCCAGCTCGTCCATGGCCCGCTCGATCTGGGCCTGCGGGTTGCGGTCCGAGCGCTGGATCTTGAGGTCCTCGCTCTCGAGCGTGACCTGGTGGCGCGAGGAGTACATGAAGGAGAACACGCGCGCCACCAGCGTCTCGTCCATCACCTCGTGCTCCTTGAAGAGGTCGCCGTAGGTCTGCCCGGCGCGCCCCGGGGCCAGCACCAGGCGCGGCGAGACCTTGATCTTGCCGCGGATCTCGACGGAGCGGTGCGGCTGCTCCTCCTGCGGGCCGACGAGGATGTAGGGCAGCACGTGGTAGCCGGCGATGATGCCGGTGACGGGCTTGCGCCGGATCTCCGTGCGCTCGAAGAGGTGTTTGAGGAACTCCGGATCGTGGCGCTCGCCGAACATCCGCTATCCCTTGAAGACGGAGACTTCCATGCAGTCGTCGCCGAATTCGTATTCGCGGCTCGTGTACGGAGCGCCGCCACGCACGTGGGACAGGTACGGCTTGACGTCGCGGCGGTAGATGCCGGTATTGTCCGCGATGATGAGCGCGCCCCTGACGAGCCGCGGCTCGACGGCCTTGAGGTAGTCGAGGTAGTCTTCCTTCTTCGCGTCGAGCAGCATGAAGTCCACGGGGCCCCGCAGGAACGGCAGCACGCGGAGCGCGTCGCCGACGACCACCTTGACGCGGCTCTTGAGCCCGGCGTGCTCGGCGTTCGACTGGCAGAATTTGGCGAGGTACGGGTTGTTCTCGATGCACGTGAGCCTGCCGCCGCGCGGCATGTTGCCCGCGATCAGGATCGCCGAGTAGCCGAAGAGCGAACCGACCTCGATACCGCGGGTTGGCCCGTGCTTGGCGAGGAGCCGCTCAATCACGCGCCCCTTCTCGCGGCCGACGACGGGGATGTGCCACTCGGTCACGGCCCGGTCCATCAGCCGCAGCATCTTCTCCGCGCGCTTGTTCATGGCCATCTGCGAAGTGTTCTCAGTACGAACGCGGCATGCCGAGGACGTGCTCCCCGACGTAGGCCATGATGAGGTTGTTGTTGATCGGCGCGGCGCGGTAGAGGCGCGACTCGCGGTACTAGCGCTCGATGTCGTACTCCTCGGCGAAGCCGTAGCCGCCGTGGCAGTCGATGCACGCGTTGCCGGCGTCGATGGCCGCCTCGGAGCCCAGGTACTTGGCCATGTTGGCCTCAGGCCCGCACGGGATCCCGGCGTCGAACATCTTGGCGGCCTTGGTGCGCATGAGGTCGGCGGCCTCGATGGCCATGTGCGCCTTGGCGATGGGGAACTGGACGCCCTGATTGGCGCCGATGGGCTTGCCGAAGATGACGCGCTGGCTCGAGTAGGCGACGGCCTTCTCGATGAACCACCGCGCGTCGCCGAGCGAGTCCGAGGCGACTAGGATGCGCTCGGCGTTCATGCCGTCGAGGATGTAGGAGAAGCCCTTGCCCTCCTGTCCCACGAGGCTGTCGGCGGGGATCTCCATGTTGTCGAAGAAGAGCGCGTTGGTCGAGTGGTTCATCATCATCCTGAGCGGCCGGACCTCGAGCCCCTTGCCCTTGAGATGCCTGATGTCGATGAGAAAGACGGAGAGCCCGTCGGTCTTCTTCTTGACCTCGGCCACGGGCGTCGTGCGCGCGAGCAGCAGCATCAGGTCGGACTGGAGCACGCGCGAGATGAACATCTTCTGCCCGTTGACCACGTAGCTGTCGCCCTTGCGGATCGCCGTGGTCTGGAGCTTCGTCGTATCGGAGCCCGCGTTGGGTTCGGTGACCCCGAAGGCCTGAAGGCGCAGCTCGCCCGTCGCGATCTTGGGCAGGAAGGTCTTCTTCTGCTGCTCCGACCCGTGGCGCAGCACGGTGCCCATGATGTACATCTGCGCGTGGCAGGCGGCGGCGTTGCCGCCCGAGCGGTTGATCTCTTCCAGGATCAGCGCGCCCTCCATGATCCCGAGCCCCGCCCCGCCGAACTCCTGCGGGATCAGGACCCCGAGGTACCCCGCCTTCGTCAGGTCGTTGACGAGGGCGTCCGGGTACTCGCGTTTGGCGTCGAGGTCGCGCCAGTACTCGGGCGGGTACTGCTTGCACAGCTCGTAGACGGCAGCCTTGAGGGCCCGCTGCTCTTCGGTCAAGGTAAAGGTCATGTCGCTCATGCTATTTCCCCTGAAAGCGCGGGTTGCGCTTCTCGTTGAAGGCTCTGACGCCTTCCAAGCGGTCTTCCGTCGTGACGGTGACGTTGTAGGCCTCGATGGCGAGCGCCATGCCGGTCTCGAGGTCGGTCTCGCTTCCCCAGTTGATCGCCTTCTTGGCCTGGCGCACCGCGACGGGGCCGTTTGCCGCGATCGCCGCCGCGATCTCGAGCGCTTTGGCGCACGCCTGGCCGGCCGGCACGAGGTGGTTCACGAGGCCGATGGCCTTGGCCTCTGCCGCGGGGACCCGGCGCCCTGTGAAGATCATCTCCTTCGCGAGCGGCCCGCCGATGATGCGCGGGAGGAGCTGCGTCCCGCCGATCCCCGGGAAGATGCCGAGCGTCACCTCCGGGACGGCGAAGACCGCCGTCTCCGACGCCACGATGAAGTCGGAGAGCACGGCCAGCTCGCAGCCGCCACCCATGGCGAAGCCCTCGACCGCGGCGATCACCGGCACGGGGCAGTGGAGCACGCGCGCGGCGCCGGCCTCGAAGATGACGTGCTGGGCGCGCCAGACCTCGTCGGTCATGCCCTGGCGCTCCTTGAGATCGCCGCCGACGCAGAAGGCCTTGGTGCCCGAGCCGGTCAGGACGACCACGCGCGCCGCCTTGTCCCACTGGAGCGCGTCGAAGCAGCGCAGCAGGTCCTCGCCCATCGCCGTGTTCATGGCGTTGAGCGCTTCCGGCCGGTTGAACTCGACGGTGACGATGTGGCCGTCCGGACCGGCGGTGACGTTGAGCGTCTTATAGCTGGATGACATGGCGCGAGGCCATCTCCTTGACGGCGGCCTGGTCGTAGCCCAGCTCCGCGAGCACTTCGGCGGTGTGCTCGCCGAGCAGCGGCGGGACACGCGACACGCCGGGGCGCTCCACCTTGATCACCTCGGCCCCCATGTCGCCCAGGATCTGGGTGCAGACGGGGCCGGCGACGTTCTGGGTCAGGTCGGCGACCAGGATTCCGGCCAGCGGGGCGTCCATGGGGACCCGATTATAGCGCGGGGGCAACGGGGCCGTCGGAGACGATCGATCGGCTCGTCAGACCCTCACGCCGGCACGATTGCCAGCTTGAAGGATCGGACCCCCCGAATCGCTGCGAAGTCTCTCGCATTGCTCGTCGGCACGGTCGCGCCGATTGCACGAACCGACAGGGCGATCAAAACGTCATTCACCAGGGAGTGTGTTCCCGCCACGCGGTACCCGCGCGATTCCTGAAGCGCTCGCAAGGTATGCCCGGCGTCCTCGAAGATCGTGTCTGAGGGCACCAAGATCCGCCCGGCCCGATCGAAGGCAGTCACGAGGCTTCGCACGATACGGCGATCGCGGGGTGAAAAGACCCCCGCGTAGAGCTCCATCATGACCAAGGCGCTCAGATACTTGACCGCGTCTGGCTGGAAAAGCGCCGCCTCGTGCCGCCCAGCGTTCAGCCAGTCCATGTAGAGGTTGGTATCGATGACGAGGCGGCGGATCTCAGAAGACGCGGCGGAGCTTGCCTTTCCCGCGCCCGGCCCGGAGCGCGCGGTCGATATCGGCCTCCGACACCACGAGGTCGAGCGCGCGGTGAAGCGTCTCCGTCTCCGTCCGGGCTCCGAGCGCTCGGCGCGCGCGGTCCAGCTTCCGCTGGTCGAGCTGCACGTGCTTGTGCCGCAACGCACTCGTAGTCATGGCTCCCTCCTCGAGTCACTTGGATGTGCATAGAAAGGTTGTGATCTGGATGCGGAGCCTCAAGCCCCCTCGAAAGGCGGCCGGCGGACTGGAGTGAACGGTCGCCGCCCGCGCCGCGACCTCTGGGTACGACCTACGCAGCCGTGAGCGGACGGAACTCTGTTTCTAGGAGTGGCGACTGTCCGAGCTCCCGAAGCACGCCGTTGAGGCGCTCGAGCGTCACGGCTTCGGGAGCTGTGATCTCGATCCCGATCGGGTGGCCGTCTGCGGCGTAGTCGACCACGACGAGGCCGTCCGGCGAGGGCTCCGTCCTGGCGCTTCTCTCCCCGGTCGGGTGCGCGAGATAGAGGTATGCCGCGAGCGGCCGGCCCTTGCGGTAGGTGATCTGCAGAGATCGTTCAGTCATCGACCACTTTCGTAAGCGGTCACGATAACGAGGGCACGCTCGTCAGAATCGGGTTCCACGATGATGATCCAGGGTTTGTCGTGGTGGGTGGTTTCAACCATGAAGCGCCCGGGTACGAAACTAGGGGAATAGCCGCTCGCGCGGTGGAGCATGGCGCGGACTTCCACCTCGGTGACCGAGCGCTGCACCATTCGAAGTTCGGCGTGGCCCGTGAACACCAGCTCCCAATCCCACCACTCCGGCCACATTCAGCCTCCCCAAGATGCTTCACGAGCCCACACTACCATAGAGCGTGGCCGGAGCGTGGATCTCGGATAGCCTACTGCCTCAGCTCCGCCCCTACCTGCTCCAGCCAGAACCGCATGTCCATCTCGCGGTACATCGTCGTCGCGGTGGTGAGG
>JACORX010000285.1 GCA_016179165.1 Candidatus Rokuibacteriota bacterium
ACCTTCGACAGCATGGCGGGAGCGAAGGGGCGCAGCGCTTGGAGCGCCTCGACGTCGTTCATCCCGGGTATCTGAGCGTCCATCTTGCTCGGTTTCGCCTCATCCGGCCTTCGCACGGCCCCCCTGCGGCCTTCACCTACGGACGCAATCCCAGCGTATTCTATCACCACCGTCTCCCGCCCCGTTGAGTTGCCTCACCCCCCTCTCGGGAGCAGGGGTGAAGTACGGGGCCACACAGACTGCGATTTCCCGGCAAGTTATTTTAGCGGCGATGCATCTCGGGCCTTCTCTTCCGTGAAGACGGCTCCGAGAACCGGGTGCGGGCCCTCCGGCAGCGCCAACGCGCGCGGGCTCGCCAGCTCGATCGCGATCGGGCCCTCGTTCTGGACCGGGTCGATGTCCACGGCAAGCCGCAGGAACGAGCCCGGCCATCTGAAGACGAGACTGCCCCGCGGCCCGTCGGCCATCGTCCCCTGAAGCACCGTGCCCCATTGGGCCACGGCGCGCTCGCGCGACTGCGCGCGCATGCGGAGGCCCAGTAGCGTCGCGGGGGGTGGAGGCGAGGGTACTCCCCGTGGACGCGTAAAGCGGCGCGCGGTCCCGTCAGCCGGGCCCGGTTGGGCGAACTGGACCACGATTCCGAGCGCCTGCTTGGGATGGAGGAAGGCCTGCGTCCACCCCGGGTCGGAGTCGTCGCGGCCGACGATGCCGTAGCCCGCCCGCTCGGCGCGCGCGCAAACGTCGTCGAGGCTCGGCACCTTGAAGGTGACGTGATGGAAACCCGGGCCCCGCTCCGCGAGAAATCTGTGGAGAAAGCCCGGCGCGCCGAGGGGCTCGAGGATCTCGATGCAGCCGCCGCCATCAAAGCGATAGGTGCCCCAGGTGTAGGGCCCGGATGGGCCGCCGATGTCGGGCACGCCGCCCAGCTCTCCCGCGAGGAAGGGCGCCGCGTCGGCCATCTTCGGCATGCCGATGGCGATGTGGTCGAAGAGGATGCGCTCCAGCCGGTTCACCGAAAGACCGCCCGGGCCACGTCGAGAGCCCGCTCGATGCCCTGGACGCTCACGTCGAGGTGGGTGACGGCGCGTATGGTCCGAGGTCCCAGGGCGCCCATGCGGACGCCGCGGGCGAGCATCCGCTCGACGGCGGCAGGCGCATCGAGCGCGCCCGTGAGATCGAAGAAGACGAGGTTGGTCTCGACACTCGCGGGATCGAGCGTGATACCGGGCAGCGTGGCGAGCCCTTCCGCGAGTCGCTTGGCGTTGGCATGGTCCTCGGCCAGTCGCTTGACGTGATGCTCGAGGGCGTAGACGCCGCCCGCCGCGATGATGCCCGCCTGGCGCATGGCCCCGCCCATCTGCTGCTTGAGCCGCCACGCCTCGGCAATGAAATCGCGCGAGCCCGCGATGGCGGCGCCGACGGGAGCGCCCAGCCCCTTGGTGAAGTCGATCCACGCCGAGTCGAAGGGCGCCGCCCACTGCTGGGCGGAGATGCCGGAGGCGACGACGGCGTTCATGAGCCGCGCGCCGTCCATGTGGGTCGAAAGCCCGCGCCGGCGCGCCACGTCGGTGACTGTGCGGACCTTGTCCAGCGGCCAGACGGAGCCGCCGCCCAGGTTGGACGTCTGCTCGACCCAGGCGAGGCGGCTCCGAGGCATGTGGCGGTTGTCGGGACGGATGGTGGCCTCGAGCGTCGCGGCGTCGTACTGCCCTCGCGGGCCGTCGAGGGCCTGGACGTTGACGCCGGCCAGCGCGGCGGGGCCGCCGGCTTCGAAATGAATGGGGTGCGCCGTCTTGTGCGCCAGCATCTCCTCGCCGTGGCGGCAGTGGACGCGGAGCGCGATCTCGTTGCACATGGTGCCCGACGGCAGGAAGAGCGCCGCCTCCTTGCCGAGGAGCTCCGCGACCATCCCCTGGAGGAGATTGACAGTCGGGTCCTCGTGCTTCTGCTCGTCACCCACGTCCGCTTCGCACATGAAGCGGCGCATCTCCAGCGTGGGCCTGGTGACCGTATCGCTGTAGAGATCGACTTCGATCGCCATCGGGCCGCGCTACTGCAGCGGCGAGAAGACCGACGGCATACAGATCTTCGTCGCCTGCGTGATCAGGGTGCCGGCCCCGCCGGGGGGCGGCCACAGCCCGTCGGCCCGCGCCTTGTCCCGCGTTGCCATCCGCCCATCCAGGCTCGGGTAGGGCCAGATGTGCACGAACCTGTTCGCCGTGCCGAACTCGACGTTGCCCGCCAGCGCCAGCGGCGAGAGCCCGACGCGGCCCGGAAGCTTGGGCTCCCAGCGGTTCATCAGGTCGGGCAGCGTGCCCGCCTTTATCTCGTAGTACCGGAACTCGTAGAAGGGGCCGTGCTTGCCCGGCTTCGCCGTGGGCGCGAAGGGGAAGGGCACGACGATCTCGGAGCTCATGCGCGTGATGAACTCCCGGATCTTGGGCGGCCAGTTGGCGTCCTTCGCGGCCGCGGCGCGGATCCGGCTCCGCTCTTCCATGCTCTCGTACTGCCAGATGTGGATGATCTCGTTGAGCGGCCCGATCTCGGTGTGGAAGAAGCCGAAGAGCTCGGAGTACTTCTTCCGGTGCTCGTAGGCCTATCAGTAGCGCTTCTCGACCTCGGCGAGGCTGCCGGTTTGAAGGCCGTAGGTGCGGATCTCGTAGATCATGCTGTGTTCCTCCTTGGGGTAAGGGGTCATGCTGCTTCGGTGCAATGCCGATCTCGCGGAAGTAGCGCCGCGCGCCGGGGTGAATGAGATCGGGGCGCGGCGCCGCGGCGACGGTATTGGCCGCGGTGGTCTCGCGCGCCTGGGGCAGCCGGGCGCCGAGGACCGGCTCGCCGCCGAGCCAACTCGTGGGCGGCCAAGTCACGAGCGAATGGTCCCACGCCCGAGGTCGACCAGGCGCTCCGCCGCCGTCCTGAGCAGACGCCAGGCGGGCTCGTGGCTTCGCGTTGCCTCGGGATCGTCATAGTAGGTGTCGAGCAGGACGTAGGGAGCGCCCATCGCTTCGAGCGCACGGAGGTCTCCGCGCACCTGCTCGAGGCTGCCCTGGCCGGCGCTGCGCTGGTCTTCGGGCAGGGGACCGTCGGAGAGCTGAAACTTGATGCGCGGGCAGAGCGCCGGCACGGGCCGGCCTTCCTTCTCTGCGATCGCCTTGAGCTTGGGCAGGCCGGTATCGCGCAGCCAGTCCATCCTGATCCTGATCGGATGCCACGCGTCTCCATGGAGCACCGCGCGGCGGAGCGCGGCCTCGCTCGCGCCGCCGACCCATATCGGCGGATGCGGGGCCCGCATCGGCCGCGGCGCCGTCTGCACATCGGCGAAGCGGACGAAGGGCCCCTCGTAGGAAGCGACGTCCTGTGCCCAGCAGGCCTTGATCGCGCTCAGGTAGTCGTTGGTCATGGCGCCCCGCTTCTCGAACGGCAGCCCCAGCGCCTCGAACTCCTGCCTGGCCCAGCCCACGCCGACGCCGAAGATGAAGCGCCCGCCGCAGAGCTGGTCCACCACCGCCGTCGCGCGCGCCGTCTCGAGCGGGTGGCGGTACGGCACGATGATGACCGTGGTCCCGAGCTCGAGGCGGCGCGTGACGCCCGCGAGCCAGCCGAGGAGCGTCAGGGGCTCGTAGAAGGGCGCGGGATAGCGTCCTGCGACATCAGGCGTGATCGTCACGTGGTCGGAGGTCATGAGCAGGTGATAG
Source organism: Candidatus Rokuibacteriota bacterium (assembly GCA_016179165.1). Taxonomy (GTDB): domain Bacteria; phylum Methylomirabilota; class Methylomirabilia; order Rokubacteriales; family CSP1-6; genus AR37. Next base: position 3,699 of record JACORX010000285.1, read on the forward strand.
CCCAGCTCCTCGACGAGGTGGGCCCAGGAGAGCAGCGCCTCGGGAGTCGCGCCCGGGCCGAAGTTGATCAGGTTGACGCCGACCTTCACGATGCGACCAGGGCCAAGCCGGGGACGACGCGCAAGTTCGGCAGGCGGCGCAGGGCGTCGGGGGCAAGCTTGAGCTTGGAGGAACGGCTGCCGCCTCCCAGGATGACGTAGTCGAGCGCCATGACGCGTTCGTCCACGTAGATCGAGAGGTCGGGCGGCAGGGCCAGCAGCGTCACGCCGCCGATCATCATGCCGGTGAGCTCCTGCGTCTCGTCCGCCGTGGCGAAGGAGACGCGCGGGACGTCCATCAAACGGCGCACGGTGTGATTGACGTCGAGCCGCGAGGTCGCCAGCACGAGGCAGGCACAGAACTTCTTCGGCTCCTTCTTCGAGGCGACGATGATGGTGTTGCCCGAGTGGTCGAGCGGCACGCCGTACTTCTCGCAGAAGGCCGCCGTGTCGGCGAAGTCCGGATCGATCCGGATGACTTCGTGCGCCGCTGCCAGCCCCTCGAGGGCAGCCGCGACACGGGCTTCGATCTCTGCGTCGTCGGACATGCTGGTTTCGCGCGGGGCCGCCGGGTCAGGCAGGAGCGATCTCGACGAGGCAGGTGTTGTACGTCGGGGCGCCGCAAGGTGACGCGCGGTCCTCCGTCAGGACGTTGACGCACCCGCGCGTGTCGGTTCCGGACGGTCCGGGAGTGAACCAGGCGCCTTCCTTGATCGACACGACGCCGCGGGCGATGCGATCCGTCACGCGCGCCGGCACGATCGTCGCGCCGCGCTGGTTGAAGACGCGCGCCAACTGGCCGTCGGCGATGCCGCGCGCGGCCGCGTCCTCGGGGTGGATCCACACGTCCTGCCGGTCCACGCGGGCCAGCGTCGCCCGGTTGTCGTGGGTCGAGTGCGTCCGGGCGCGTGACTTGGGCGAGATCAGCTCGAGCGGATGGCGCGGGTCGGGCTCGTGAGGCGGGATCCACGTGGGAATCGAGGGGATGCGGCCGAGGCCGTGCGGGTCGGGATTGGCCGCGATCGAGATCGAGTAGATCTCGATCTTCCCGCTCGGCGTCGAGAACGGATGGCCCGCCGGGTCGCTCACCTCGTCGGCGAACGCGACCGGGTCCTCGGGCGCCGGAAGCCGCGCCAGCCCGCGCTCGCGGAATGCGTCGAAGTCGTCGACGTCCGTGCCGGCGCAGATCTCGCGGAGCCACTCGACGTCGTCCACGCGCTTGTAGCCTACAAGTCCGAGGCGCTCAGCCAGGTCGGCGCAGATGTCCACGTCGTTCCGGCACTCGTACATCGGCTGGATCGCCTGGCGCATGAAGATGGCGTAGTGTCCCGCCCCGCTCCAGGGCGTGTGGATGTCGCTCCGCTCCCAGAACGTGGTCGCCGGCAGGACGATGTCCGCGTAGCGGGCCGTCGGCGTCAGGAAATGATCGTGGACGACCATGAACTCGAGCCCCTCGAGCCCGGCGGTGATCTTGTTGACGTTGGGCGCCTGGTTGGCCAGGTCGCCGCACGCCGAGTAGACCATCTTGATGTCGGCGGGGTAGCCGCCGGTCCGCCCGCGGGCGAGCACGTCGGCCAGCAGGGTCGAGGCGACGCGCGAGTTGGCGGGGTTCGGTGGGGCGCCCAACCGCTTGATGCCGTGGTTGCGCGCGCCCCCGCTGCACCCGGAGTTACCGCCCGGGATGCCGATATTGCCCGTGATGGCGCAGAGCGCGTAGGCCGCCCGGTGGAACTGCTCGCCGTAGCCCGTGCGCCCTGGCGCGTAGCCGCAGTGGAGCGCGGCGGGCTTGAGCGTCGCGAAGTCGCGCGCAAGCCGCCGGATGCTCGCGGCCGGGACGCCCGTGAGCGGCTCGGCCCATTCCGGGGTTTTCGCAACGCCGTCAGAGAGGCCGAGGAGGTACGAGCGGTACGACGAGCCCGGCGGGGCGCCCTCGGGCAGGTGGGCCTCGTCGAACCCGAGCACGAGCCGGTCGAGGAAGGCCTGGTCGTGCCGGCCGTCACTGACGACGACCTGCGCCATCGCGATCAGCATGGCCGCATCCGTTCCCGGCCGGATCGGGATGTGCTCGTCGGACATCTGCACGCTCGTCCGCGTCGCGCGGGGATCGACCGAGACGATGCGGACGCCGCGCTCGTGAGCCCAGCGCAAGTATTGAGGATTGTTCGTGCCGAAGGTGCCGTCGGCGGGGCTCCAGCCCCAGAGGATCATGAGGCGCGAGTTGACGTAGTCGGTGGGCTCGCGCCCAGAGAACTTGCAGTCCGCTTTCGGGCCGTAGGTGTGGCGCAGGGCGAAGATCTCGGCCTCGTTGGACAGGTTCGACCACAGCTCGGTGCAGCCGCCGAAGAGGTGCAGGAGCCGCTGGATGGCGGCGCGGTTGTGGAGGACGGCCGTGTTGCCGGAGCGCGAGCAGTCGAGGATGGCCGCGGGCCCGTAGGCGTCGCGGATCCGCAGCATCTGCGCGGCAACCTCGTCGAGGGCGTCGTCCCACGAGACGCGCTCGTAGGCGCCCGAGCCCCGCGGGCCCACGCGGCGCAGGGGATGCCGCAGCCGGTCGGGGTGATTGACGCGGTCCGCGGCGCCGAAGCCGCGCGCGCAGGCCGTGAGCGGCGGCATCTCAAAGGTCCACTTTCGCGGGTCGGTGCTGATGCGCACGATCCGCCCATCCTTGACGTGGGCGTTGACCACGCAGCGCCCGCCGCAGTTGTGCCCACAGGTGCTGGTGACAACGTCTTCGCCCGGGGCGCCCGCTTCGCGCGCCGCCTCGTAGATGGTCGTTGCTCTCATCAGCGTCTCAATCGGGTGGCCTCTTTGACCTGGGGCTTTCGAGCCGCGCTCATGGCGCCCCAGATCTTCTGCGGCGTGAGCGGTAGGTCCACGTGGGTGACGCCCAGCGGGGCGAGCGCGTCCATGACCGCGTTGGCGATGGCGGGGGTCGAGCCGATGGTCGCGGCCTCGCCGATGCCCTTGACGCCGAGCGTGGTCCGCGGCGAGTGGGTGCGGGTGTGGTCGTTCTCGAACGAGATCAGGTCGTCCGTCTTCGGGATCGCGTAGTCCATGAGGGTCGACGAGAGGAGCTGGCCCGACTTGTCGAACACCGCTTCCTCCCAGAGCGCCTGTCCGATGCCTTGCGCCAGGCCGCCGTGCACCTGGCCCTGGACCAGGAGCGGGTTGATGAGGAAGCCCGCGTCGTCCACCGACATGTAGCGGAGGATCTTGACGCGGCCGGTCTCTCCGTCCACCTCGACCATGGCGACGTGGGAGCCGAACGGGAAGAGCATGCCGGCGCCGGTCTTGACGTCCTCGTGCGAGTCGAGACTGCCCTTGGCGGCTGTGGCGACCTGCTGCCAGGTGACGGCGCGATCGGGCACGCCGCGCACCGTGAATTTGCCGTCGGCCAGCACGAGATCCTGCGCCGCCGCTTCGAGCAGCGTGGCGGCGACCTGCTGGGCTTTTTCCTTAACCTTGACCGCCTGGCCGAGGGCGTGCATGCCGCCGCGCGCGGCGGACCGGCTGCCGAAGGTGCCGACGCCGTTCCTGACGAGCGCGGTGTCGCCCTGGACGACCTTGACCATCTCCATCGGGATCTGGAGCTCGTCTGCGACCAGCTGGGCGTAAGCCGTTTCATGGCCTTGCCCGTGAGAGGCCGAGCCCGTCAGCAGGGTCACGTGCCCGTCGGCGGCCACCACGAGGTCCGACACCTCGTCCTCTTCGAAGCCGCAGATCTCGACGTAGGAGGCGAGCCCGATGCCCACGAGCCGCCCGTCGGCGCGCGCCGCCTGCTGCTGCTGCCTCAAGGCGTCGTAGCCGGCCTTGATAAGGGCGAAGTCGAGGGCGCGCGTGTACTCGCCGCTGTCGTAGGAGTTCCCGAGCGCCGTGTCGTAGGGGAACTTGTCGGGCGGGATGAAGTTACGCCGCCTGACTTCGGACGGGTCGAGGCCGACCTTCGCGGCGAGCAGGTCCATGCCGCGCTCGATGAAGTAGGCGGCCTCGGGCCGCCCCGCGCCGCGATAGGGCACCGTGCCCATCGTGTTGGTGAAGGCGCAGACGACCTCGGCCCGCGCCGTCTGGATGTCGTAGCAGCCCGTGATCATCTGGGCGCAGAGGACCGGCAGGAGACAGCCGACGTGGTAGAGGCAGTAGCCGACGTTGCCGGTGATCTTCGCGTCGAGCGCGAGGATCCGGCCATTGTCATCCGCGGCCAGGCGCAGGTGGCAGCGCATGTCGCGGCCGTGTCCCGTCGACTGCATGTCCTCGCGCCGCGTCGCCGCCCAGCGCACGGGGCGGTTGAGGCGCTTCGCGAGCATCGGCACGATGGTGTCTTCCTGGTACACGGGCACCTTCGCGCCAAACCCGCCCCCCACGCGCCCGGTCATCAGGTGGATC
>JACORX010000270.1 GCA_016179165.1 Candidatus Rokuibacteriota bacterium
CAGTCGAGGAATGCCATGACCGCGGAATGACCTTCGCCATTCCGCTCAAGGTGACCCTCCGACTGGTCGTGTTCGATCACGACAAGGAAGCCAAGACCCGCACCATCCGGGAGCAGCGCGGCCAGGAGGTCTATCTCGGCGAGCTGCCGCTCATGACCGACAAGGGCACCTTCATCATCAACGGCACCGAGCGCGTCGTGGTGTCGCAGCTCCAGCGCTCGGCCGGCGTCTTCTTCGACGACGATAAGGGCAAGACCGTCGCCTCGGGCAAGCTACTCTATTCGGCGCGCGTCATCCCCTATCGCGGGTCGTGGGTCGAGTTCGAGTTCGACGCCAACGACATCCTCTTCGTCCGCGTGGATCGCCGTCGCAAGATGCTGGCGACGGCTTTCCTGCGCGCGTTCACGTTCCTCGAGAAGGGTGTGGTTCTATCGGACGCCGAGATACTCGGGCAGTTCTACGAGCTCGAGGAAGTCTTGAGCTTCGAGGACCGCACCGCCTGGGTCAAACTGCACCCCGAGGCCCACAACGGCGTCAAGGTCGCTGATGACGTCAAGCCGCCGCGGCACCGCGAGCCGATGGTTGCCAATGGCAAGGCGCTCAATCCCAAGCTGATCGAGAAGCTCCTGGAGGCGGGAGTCACGAAGATCCCGGTCAAGGCCGACTCGCTGGTGGGCCGCCGCACGGGCGACCGCGTCGTCGATGCCGACACCGGCGAGGTGCTGGTCGAGACCAACCAGGAGATCACGCAGACGCTTCTGGCGCAGCTCATGGCGCGTAAGATCTCGGCGCTCAAGCTGTTGACGATGGTGCTTGGGAAGGCGGACGCGTCGATCTACGAGACACTGGCCCGCGACCACTTCAAGAACCCGGACGAGGCGCTCGTTGAGATCTACCGGCGCCTCCGCCCGGGCGACCCGCCCACGGTGGAGTCGGCCCGCGCGCTTTTCCGCGGGATGTTCATGGATCCGCGCCGTTATGACTTGGCGCGGGTGGGCCGCTTCATGATCAACAAGAAGCTCGGCATCAACGCCAATCTCAACGCCAAGACTCTGCGGGGCGAGGACGTCGTGTACGTCATCCGCCATCTTCTCCAGGTTCGGCTCGGCACCAAGTCCACGGACGACATCGACCACCTCGGCAACCGCCGCGTCCGGTCGGTGGGCGAGCTGCTGGAGAACCAGTTCCGGGTCGGGCTCACGCGCATGGAGCGGGCCGTCAAGGAGCGGATGTCGATCTCCGACATCACGAACTTGATGCCCCACGACCTGATCAACGCCAAGCCCGTCTCGGCGGTGGTCAAGGAGTTCTTCGGCTCCTCGCAACTCAGCCAGTTCATGGACCAGACGAACCCGCTGGCCGAGCTGACCCACAAGCGCCGCCTCTCGGCCTTAGGTCCCCGTGGTCTGTCGCGCGAGCGCGCCGGCTTCGAGGTGCGCGACGTCCACCCGACTCACTACGGGCGGATCTGCCCCATCGAGACGCCTGAAGGGCCGAACATCGGCCTCATCTCGTCGCTGTCGACGTATGCCAGGATCAACGAGTTCGGCTTCATCGAGACGCCGTACCGGAGGGTGCAGGGCGGCGCGGTGTCGGACGAGATCGTGTTCCTGTCCGCGCTCGAGGAGGAGCCGTTCGTCATCGCGCAGGCCAACGCCGAGCTGGACGCCCGCAGCCGCTTCGTGCGCGACCGCGTGTCGGCCAGGAAGAGCGGCGAGTACAAGATGGTCTCCCCCGAGGAATTGAACTACATGGACGTGTCGCCGAAGCAGCTCGTGTCGGTGGCGGCCGCCATGGTGCCGTTTCTCGAGAACGACGACGCCAACCGCGCCCTCATGGGCTCGAACATGCAGCGCCAGGCGGTGCCCCTGCTGCAACCGGAGGCGCCGTACGTCGGCACGGGCATGGAGCACATCGTCGCGCGTGACTCCGGCGCAGTCGTGCTGGCCCGACGGCCCGGCGTGGTCGAGTACGTCTCAGCCAATCGCGTCGTGGTGCGCGCCGAGACGCGCTCCAAGAAGGCCGACCCCGTCCAGGACCTGCCGCTGGATATCTACAACCTGACGAAGTACCGCCGCTCGAACCAGAACACCTGCATCAACCAGCGGCCGATCGTGAAGAAGGGCGACCGGGTCCACGCCGGCGATGTCATCGCCGACGGGCCCGGCACCGACCAGGGCGAGCTGGCCCTCGGGCGCAACGTGCTCGTCGCCTTCATGCCGTGGGGCGGCTACAACTTCGAGGACGCGATCCTGGTCTCGGAGCGGCTCGTCAAGGACGACCGCTATACCTCCATTCACATCGAGGAGTTCGAAGTCCAGGCGCGCGACACCAAGCTGGGCAAGGAAGAGGTGACGCGCGACATCCCGAACGTCTCCGAGGAGGCCTTGAAGGACCTCGACGACTCCGGCATCGTGCGCATCGGCGCCAAGGTCAAGGCCGGCGACATCCTCGTCGGCAAGATCACGCCGAAAGGGGAGACACAGCTGACGCCCGAGGAGAAACTGTTGCGCGCGATCTTCGGTGAGAAGGCGGGCGACGTCCGCGACACGTCGCTCACGGTGCCCCCGGGCATCGAGGGCACGGTGGTGGACGTCAAGGTCTTCTCGCGTCGCGGCGTTGACAAGGACGAGCGCGCCAAGTCCATTGAAGAAGAAGAGGTCGCAGGCCTGGAGAAGGACTACCAAGACGAGATCGCCATGGTCGAGCTCGAGCGCGATCAGAAGCTCAAGAACATCCTGGTGGGCAAGACCCTGACGCAGGATTTGGCCGACCCCATCAAGAAGGACCGGATCGCCAAGAAGGGCGACAAGATCGACCGACCCGAGCTGGAGAACTTCTCCTGGCACGAGCTGAAGAAGATCAAGATCAAGGAAGATGATGGGCTGACCAACACCATCAAGCGCATCGAGGAGCTTGCGGACGATCAGATCGCCTTCTTCGACCGTATGCTGGAGGAGCGCGTCGGCCGGCTGCGCCGCGGCGACGACCTGCCGCCCGGCGTCATCAAGATGGTCAAGGTCTATATGGCCGTGAAGCGCAAGCTCTCGGTCGGCGACAAGATGGCTGGCCGCCATGGCAACAAGGGCGTCGTCTCCCGGGTGCTGCCCGAGGAGGACATGCCGTACCTGCCCGACGGTACGCCGGTCGAGATCGTGCTGAACCCGCTCGGCGTGCCCTCGCGCATGAACGTGGGGCAGATCCTCGAGACCCACCTCGGGTGGGCGGCCAAGGCCCTCGGGATGTGGGTGGCGAGCCCGGTGTTTGACGGCGCCACGGAGAGCGAGATTCGCGGTCATCTGACGCAGGCGGGTCTTCCCGTTTCCGGCAAGACGCGCCTTTGCGATGGGCGCACCGGCAAGCCCTTCCACCAGGAGGTGACGGTTGGTCAGATCTACATTCTCAAGCTTGCCCACTTGGTGGACGACAAGATGCACGCGCGGTCCATCGGGCCGTACTCCCTCGTCACCCAGCAGCCGCTGGGGGGCAAGGCGCAGTTCGGCGGCCAGCGTTTCGGGGAGATGGAGGTGTGGGCGCTCGAGGCGTACGGGGCGGCCCACACGTTGCAGGAGATGCTCACGGTCAAGTCGGACGACGTCGAGGGCCGCAACCGGATATACGAAGCCATCGTAAAGGGAGAGAACTTCCTGGAGCCCGGCACGCCGGAGTCCTTCAACGTGCTCGTGAAGGAGCTGCAGAGCCTGGCCCTGGAC
>JACORX010000286.1 GCA_016179165.1 Candidatus Rokuibacteriota bacterium
ACGTTCCTCCGCTCGTGGGGCGAGGGCCTGGTGCGCCGGGCGCACGGCATCACCATCGACGCCGACGGCATGGTGTGGCTGACCGACGATCTCCACCACACGGTCCGAAAGTTCACGCCCGACGGCACGTGCCTGCTCACTATCGGCAACCCGGACACGCCGGCGACCCTCCAGGGCGGCAAGCCCTTCAACCGCCCGACGCACGTCGCCATCTGCCCGAAGAGCGGCTACCTCTTCATCTCCGACGGCTACGGTAACTCGCGCGTGCACAAGTACTCGCCCGACGGCAAGCACGTCATGTCCTGGGGCGAGCCGGGCACCGACCCGGGCCACTTCAACCTGCCGCACAACCTCGTCACGGACCGCGAGGGGCTCGTCTACGTCGCCGACCGCGAGAACCACCGCGTCCAGATCTTTGACGGCAAGGGCACGTACCAGGGCCAGTGGAACAACCTCCACCGCCCCTGCGGGCTCTTCGTGGACCGCAGCCAGAACGGCGGGACGTTCTACGTCGGCGAGCTGGGACACGCCCTGCCGGTCAACGCGTCGGTGGCCGATCTCGGGCCGCGCGTGACGGTGCTGGACGCCAAGGGGCAGAAGATCGCGCGCTTCGGCGGGCAGTTCGCCGGCGAGAAGCCGGGCGAGTTCGTCGCCCCCCACGGCGTCGTCACCGACTCGCGCGGCGACGTCTACGTCTCGGAGGTCTCCTGGACCAACACGGGCCAGCACGAGAAGCCGCCGCGCGAGATCCGAAGCCTCCAGAAGTTCGCGCGGGCCGCCTAGCGGGCGGCGCGGGGCACGCTCAAGTACTTCTCGAGGAGCGGCTTCCAGGCGTTAAGGGGGCGCGTCTTCTTGCCGATCACCTTGGCCTCGTCGTCCCAGCGGCGCAGCCGCACCGCGTCCGCCCACCAGGGATGCGTCTCCACCCGTCGCGCCTCCTCCGCCCCCATCACTCCGCCCTGGAGCGTGAGCGTGTGCTTGGAAGCAGGGGAAAGCGAGTCGTAGTAGGCCGCGTCCGTCGAGCAGAGGTAGCGCTTGGCGTCGGCGTGCGCGCGCACGAGGAAAGCGACCCGCTCGGGCACGTAGGGCGCGATGAGGTCGGCGCCGGCCTCGTGGTGGCCGCGGGCGCCGGCAGCGCGCGCGGCGACCTGCTCGAGGGTGTCGCTGATCCCGTCCTGGCTCACGGCGAAGCGCCCCACGTCGTGGAGGAGCGAGGCCAGCACGAGCGCTTCGTCCGCGCCGCCGGCCTCGGCCAGGTCGCCGCACTGGAGCGCGTGCGCCAGCTCGGTGACGGCCTCGCCGCCGTACCGGCGGGCGGCGGACTGCTTCATCGCCTCCAGCAGCCGGTCTGCCATGGTCGTCATGTCATGGAGTATACTTTGGCTCCGTCGGTCCATCATCCACCAAACGAAAAGGAGACGCGCATGTCGGTGACGGTCAAAGTGCTCACGGATGGCCCCTTGCTGGTCAAGGGCGAGTGCAAGGTCGAGGACGCGCAGGGCAACCCGATCCCGGGCAAGGGCGGCGACACCATTCACCTCTGCCGCTGCGGGGCCTCGGCCAACAAGCCCTTCTGCGACGGCGGGCACAAGAAGATCAGCTTCAAAGGCTAGCACGCGGCTGAAAAAGGCCCATCTGCTTCGTTGGCGCCCTCGGCCGCACGCTCAATGTAGAGAGACTACGCCTCGCGTGCGGCCCTTCGGGCGCCGCCTCGCATCTGGGACCGTTTTGAGCCGCCTGCGGAGTTCATCCGTGTCGTGCTACGGGGCGAGGGGCAGGAAGCGCGCCTTGCCGCCGGGGGCGACGATGCGCCCGGGCACGGGGAAGTGGGCGGCCAGGACCGTGACGTCGGCATCGGCGTGCTTCTCGACGAAGGCGCGCCGCGTCTTGCGCGCCAGCGGCCCGTCGCTGCAGAAGCGGCTGTTCCAGTCGGTCTCGGCAACCTGGATGGGCCGGTGCATCATGTCGCCCGTGAACACGGCCTCGCCCGCCTTGGTCCGGAGGCGCACGTTGACGTGCCCCGGCGTGTGCCCCGGCGAGGGCTCGAGCTGGAGACGGTCGTCGATGACGTAGTCGCTCGGGACGAGCTCCGCGACCCCGGCTCTGACGATGGGCAGCACGCTGTCGTCGATCAGGCCGTACTCCGCCCTGCCCGCCTCGCTCTCCTTCTTCCAGAACTCGAACTCGTCGCGCGCGAAGATGTACTTCGCCCTGGGGAAGGTCGGCACCCAGCGGGCTCCCACGAGCCGCGTGTTCCAGCCGACGTGGTCCACGTGCAGGTGCGTGCAGAGCACGAGGTCCACGTCCTCGGGCTTGAGACCGGACGCCGACAGGTCCGCCATGAAGGGCCCGCTGCGCATGTGCCAGGGCTGGACGCCGTTGCGCGGCTTGTCGTTGCCGACGCAGGTGTCGATGACGATGGTGTGCCAGGGCGTGCGGACGATGTAGGAGTGGATGGTCGCCCTGTGGTTCCCCGTGGCGGGGTCGAGCAGCTCGGGCCCCAGCCACTCGCGCTGCGCGGCGATCCGCTCGGGCGTCGCGTCCGGCAGCATGAAGCCGACGGGAGTGGCCGAGCGGTCGAGCTCGATCACCTTCCCGACGGTGACGTCGGCGAATTTGAGCGGGGTCATGGGGTCGCCTCGAGGTCCGGCCCGGTCATGGTCTCGGGCCTGACGATGCGGTCGAAATCGGCAGCCGTGACGTGGCCCAGCTGAAGCGCCGCCTCGCGCAGGGTCATCCCGTGGTGGTGGGCGTGCTTGGCGATCTCCGCCGCCTCGTCGTAGCCGATGTGCGGCGCGAGCGCGGTCACCAGCATGAGCGACTCGTGCACGTGACGCCCGATCCGATCGCGGTCGGGCTCGATGCCCTGCGCGCAATGCGCGTTAAACGACTCGCAGGCGTCGGCGAGCAGGAGAATCGAGCGCAAGACGTTGTGAATGATGAGGGGCTTGAAGACGTTGAGCTCGAAGTTGCCCGAGGCGCCGCCGATGGTCACGGCCAGGTCGTTGCCGATCACCTGGGCGCACACCATGGTCATGGCCTCGCACTGGGTCGGGTTGACCTTGCCCGGCATGATGCTGCTGCCGGGCTCGTTTTCCGGGATGCGCAGCTCGCCCAGTCCCGCCCGCGGTCCCGAAGCGAGCCACCGGACGTCGTTGGCGATCTTGGTCAGCGACGTGGCCAGCATCTTGAGCGCCCCACTCGCGGCGACCAGGCCCTCGTGAGAGGCGAGAGCCTGGAACTTGTTGGGCGCGCTCGTGAACGGCAGCCCGGTCAGCGCCGCTAGGCGCGCCGACACCCGCTCGCCGAACCCCTTCGGCGCGTTGAGCCCCGTGCCGACGGCGGTGCCGCCGATCGCGAGCGCGTAGAGGGCGGGCAAGGTTGCGCGTATGGCGCCCAGGCTCAGATCGAGCATCGCCACCCAGCCAGAGATCTCCTGCCCGAGGGTCAGCGGTGTCGCATCTTGAAGGTGCGTGCGGCCGATCTTGACGATGTCGGCGAAGGCGCGCGCCTTGCCGTCGAGGACCTCGCGCAGGCGCTCGACGGCGGGAATCAGGCGCGTGACGATCTCGCCGACGGCGGCCAGGTGCATGGCCGTCGGACACGTGTCATTGGACGACTGCGAGCGGTTGACGTGGTCGTTCGGATGCACCGGCTTCTTCGAGCCCATCTGGCCACCCAGGAGCTCGATGGCCCGGTTGCCGATCACCTCGTTGGCGTTCATGTTGCTCTGCGTGCCACTGCCCGTCTGCCAGACTACCAGTGGAAAATGCGCGTCGAGGACGCCGGCGATCACTTCGTCGGCGGCTTGGACGATGGCGCGCGCGACGTCCTTCGGCAAGAGCCCCAGCTCGGCATTGACTTCGGCGCAGGCTTTCTTGAGCAGGCCGAAGGCCCGGATCATCTCGGGCGGGAAGCGCTCCCCGGCTATCTTGAAGTGCTCGAGCGAGCGCTGGGTCTGCGCGCCCCAATAGCGGTCGGCGGGGACTTGGACGGCGCCCATGCTGTCGGTCTCGCGCCGTGTCGCCACGTTACGCGCCCTGCGGCCAGCCGAGCCACGCCGAGAGTCCCCGCCCCATGACTCCCTCGAGGTCGGTGCCCCAGAACATGCGCTCGGGGCCGACGGGATACGGCTTCTGCGCCTGGTGCGCTCGGCCCGGCGGCCACGGTCGATCGGGTGTGTCGGCACCCCAGACGTGGACCTGCGAATCCGTGATGACCATGAACCCTCCTCTCGTGTGAGTGGTAGCATAACATCTGTCCCCGCGGATCACGGGCTCGGGCGCCAGATGAATCGCGCGCCGAGCAGCACGGCCCCGCCGCCGATCAGCGCGAGGAAGACCCGCTGCCCGCCCCCCTCGAGGACACCGGCCACGAGCGGTCCCAGGAAGATGGCCGAGTCCACGCCGACGCGGTAGAGCCCGGTCCGCCACGCGAGCCGCGAGACCGGGGTGTGCTCCCGGATCACGCCGAGCGGCAGCATCCACCCCCCGAGCCCCAGGCCGAAGCAGGCGCAGCCGAGCGCAAACCACGGGAAGGAGCCGAGCCCCACGCCGAGGGTGCCGAGGCCGAGCGCGACGCAGACGGCACCCAACACGAGGCCGCGCCCCACGCGGTCGGCGAGCCGCCCGACCGGGATCAGGACCGCGAGGTCGATGACCTGCGCCATCGCGAGGAGCCAGGAGATGCCGGTGCGCGACAGCCCGAACTCACGCGTTCCGCGGATCGGAATCACGAACGCGCTCACCGCCGACCAGGAGAGCGCGAAGACGATGCCGGCGCTGAACATGAGAGCGACCACGCCCCTGGCTCCCCGCCGCTCGGTCAGGTTCTCCTCCGCCGGAACCGCGCTGCGCTGGGCGCCGGGCGCCTTGGGAAACGCGCGCCCCATGGCGGGAGCCAGGAACAGCGGGATCAGCGCCGGCGCCGAGGCCAGAACGAGCGAGACCTTCCATCCCCAGGCCGATGGCATGATGCCGACCACGCCCAGCCCGCCCAGGATGCCCAGCATGCCCGAGAACTCGAAGGTGTTGAGCCTGAGCGAGGCGCTCGGACCGTGGTCTTCGAGGAGAATCGCCGTGAGCCCGCCCACCATGGTCAGCGTGTGCGCCACGCCGAGCAGGAAGCGCCCCGCCAGCAATATGGGAAACGGCCCGGCGCTCACGAGGAGCAGGAGCCCCGCAATGAGGACTGCGGGCGCGGCCATGAGCGTCGCCGCCAAGCGCCGGCCGACGAGCAGCCCTGTGGGCATGGCCGAGGCCATGCGCGCAAAGCCAAAGGCGGCGGCGGCCATCCCGAGCTGCCAGTCGGCGAGCGACTGCGTGCGGCCGATTTCGGGCAGGAGGGGGCCGAAGGCGCCCAGGCCGAAGGTGTTGCAGAAGAGAAGGACGCAGAGGAGGCGCGTCCGGTCGAGCCGGAAGAGACGCCCCGGGCCCCTCACCTAAAGGAGCGCTCGCTCCACCACGGGTAGAAGGGCGGCATGTCCCGGCTGGGCTTGAGAGTGAAGCGAGGCGGACGCTTCTCGAGAAAGGAGGCGATGCCTTCGCGGGCGTCCGCGGAGCGTCCGGTCCAGTCCATGCCGCGCGAGTCGAGGCGATGCCCGTCCATCGGGTGATCCGTGCCCAGGAGCTTCCACATCATCTGCCTGGCCAGTGCGACCGAGACGGCGGAGGTGTTATCCGCGATCTCTCGCGCCAGGGCGAGGGCCGTGGGCAGAAGCGCCTCGGGCGGCACGACGCGGCTCACGAGCCCGCCGGCGAGCGCCTCCTCTGCCCCGAAGACCCGCCCGGTGTACACCCACTCGGCGGCCCGCTGCATGCCGACGAGCCGAGGCAGGAACCACGTGCTGCATGCTTCCGGAACGACACCGCGCCGCGCGAAGACGAAGCCCATGCGCGCCGAAGACGAAGCGATGCGGATGTCCATGGGAAGCGTCATCGTGACGCCGAAGCCTACAGCCGGACCGTTGATGGCGGCGATCACCGGTTTCTTCATGTCGTAGATCCGGAGCGCTACGAGCCCGCCGCCGTCACGGTGCTCGCCCTCGGCCTCCGAGCGCTGCCGCCTGGACCGGTCAAAAGTCTGGGTTCCGGCGGAGAGGTCGGCGCCGGCGCAGAAGGCGCGGCCTGCGCCCGTCACGATCACCGCGCGAACGGCGTCGTCGGCGTCGGCCTCATCGAAGGCCGCGATGAGCTCGCGCAGCAACACGCTCGTAACGGCATTGAGCTTCTCGGGCCGGTCGAGCGTGACGGTCGCAATGCCGTCGACCGAGGCGTAGCGGATCTGCTCGAAGACCACTGGTCAAACCTCCGGCGGCTTGTCGGAGGGTTCGTCGGCGCCGCCCTCGACCTGCTTGAGCTTGCGGAAAACCGTCTTGGGATCGACGCCGAGCAGCTTGGCGGTGACGGTGCGGTTACCCTTGGCGAAGCGCAGCGTCTCCTCGAGAACTCGCTGCTCGATTTCGGCCAGCGGCGTGCCGATGCGGATCGTGAAGACACCGTCCGGCGCCGCGCCCGGCGCGACCGGCTGCCCTGGCACGGGCGCTTCGCGCGTGAACGTGACCGGTCGCTCCGTGACATTTCTGGGCAGGTTGTCCACCTCGATGACCGTGCCCCGCGCCAGGACCACGGCGCGCTCGACCACGTTCTCCAGCTCGCGGACGTTGCCCGGCCAGCGGTACGCCTCGAGGCAGCCCAGTGCCTCGTCGCTCAGACCCTCCAGCGTCCGGTTGTTCTTGGCGGCGTAGACGCGCAGGAAGTGCTGCGCCAGCACGCGGATGTCCTCGCGGCGGTCGCGGAGCGGTGGCGTCGTGACCGTGATGACGTTGAGGCGGTAGTAGAGATCTTCGCGGAAGCGCTTGTCACGCACCAGTTGCGCCAGGTCCTGGTTGGTCGCGGTGACGATGCGCACGTCCACCCGGAGCGTGCGGGTGCCGCCCACGCGCTCGAACTCTCCCTCCTGGAGCACGCGCAGGATCTTGGGCTGCGTCAAAGGCGAGAGGTCGGCGACCTCGTCCAGGAACAGCGTGCCGCCGTCAGCCAGCTCGAAGCGCCCTTCCTTGCGGCCGGCGGCGCCCGTGAACGCGCCCTTCTCGTAGCCGAACAGCTCTGATTCCAGCAGGGTCTCCGGCAGCGCCGCGCAGTTCACGGCGACGAACGGACCTGCGTGCCTCGGCGAGCCGTCGTGGATGGCGCGGGCCACCAGCTCCTTGCCTGTGCCGCTCTCGCCCTGGATCAGCACGGTCGCGGAGCTGTCCGCGACCTGCCGGATGAGCGTCATCATCTGTTTGAAGGCGGGGCTGACGCCGATCATGTTTCCCTGGCGCAGCAGGTCGTCCAGCCGCCGCTGGAGCGCGCGGTTTTGCTGGATCAGCGACCGGCGCTCGAGTGCCTGGCGGACCACGCGCAAAAGCTGGGCGCGCTGGAGCGGCTTGGTCAGGAAGTCGATGGCGCCGTCCTTCATCGCGCGGACCGCCTCCTCGACCGTCCCGAAGGCCGTCAGGAGGATCACGTCCACGTCGGGCGAGACTTCCTTGGCCAGCTTGAGCAGCTCGAGGCCGGTCAGCCCCGGCATCTTGAGGTCGGAGAGCAGCAGATCGATACCGCCCTGGCGCAGCCGATCGAGCGCGGCTGGGCCGTCGGGCGCCAGGACCACGCTATAACCTTCCCGCGTGAGCGTGCGTTCGAGGCTCAGTCGCACCGCCTCATCGTCGTCCGCCACGAGGAGCGTCGCCTGGTCAGACATGGTCGGCCTTCTTGATGGGCAGGCTCGCCGTGAAAGTCGTGCCGGCACCCGGCGCGCTCTCCCAGCGAAGCGTGCCGCCGTGCTCCTCGATGATCTGCCGCGAGATGTAGAGCCCCAGCCCCGTGCCCTGGGGCTTCGTGGTGAAGAACTGCTCGAAGAGGCGCTTCCCCACGTCGGGCGCGATGCCGGGACCGGTGTCGCGGATGACGATCTCCACCTGGTCGTCCACGCGCCGCGTGCCCACTGTGAGCTTCCCGCCGCGGCCCAGCGCCTCGAGCCCGTTCTTGACGAGGTTCAGGATGGCCTGCCGCAGCAGCGTCCGGTCGATGGCCATGGGCGGCACGGCCTGGTCGGTCGTCGCCTCGACCGCGCTGCCCTGTCGCGTGGCCACCGGCCGCACGAACTCGACGAGCGCCGCCACCATCTCGTTGACCGAGTCCTCGTCGTACTGCGGGCGCGGGAACCGAGCGAAGGCGAGGTACTCTTCGGTGATGGCGTCCAGCGCATTGACCTGCTCGCGAATGGCCGTGACGAGCGTCGCCGCCTCCTCCATGTCGGGGCCGCCGCGCTCCTTGACGAGGTCGCCCACCAGCTCGGCGTTGAGCTCGATTGCGGCGATGGGGTTGCGCACCTCGTGGGCGACCTTGAGCGAGAGGCGTCCGACCGTCGCCATGCGCTCGGCGACCACGAGCTCGTCCTGTGCCGCGCGCAGCCTCGTGAGCGTGCCGGTCAGCTCGGCGTTGAGGCGCTCCATCTCGGTGCGGGCACGGCGCTCGCGGTTGGCGACCACGCCCACCGCCAGCGCGGGCAGGCCCACGAGACTGATCATGATGACGACCGCCGTCCACGTGAGCGGCGGGGGCGCCAGCCACGCCGCCGCGGCATAGAGGAGCCCGGCGAGGACGGCGCCCGTGAAGCCGACCCACGGGCCGAAATAGTAGGCGTTGACGGCGACGAGCGGGAAGAAGAGCAGGTAGAAGAAGCTGTCGCCGCCACCGGTAAGGTAGAGAAGCGCGAAGACCAGCAAGAGGTCCACAGCAAGGGCACCGATGAAGACCACACGCGTCTTTTGCGAACGCGGGTTGACGCTGACGAGAGCGAGAATGCCCGCCTTGTACATGGCGAACCAGAAGACGAGTGACGGCAGGTCGATCCGGTGCCGCGGGCGGAGCGCCAGCCCGAGGGTCGAGAGGCCCCCGACCATGACCACGGCCAGGAGGAAGGCGAAGACGCGCTCGTCCCGCTCCAGCAGACGGACGATCGCGGTCCAGGTCCTGCGCGCCGGGGTTGCCATGGCGGGTAGTGTATCCCAACCGCCGCCCTCTTGACGCGCCGCCCACGTGCGCGTAGGGTCGGCCGCATGAGCTTCCTTGGCAACTCCGTTCTTGCGATCTGGGCCGACGTGGAGACCTCCGGAGAGGCCGACTACAACGACTGGCACACCCGCGAGCACATGCCTGAGCGGTGCGGCGTGCCCGGGTTCCTGCGGGGCCGGCGTTACGTCGCGGTCGCGGCGACGCCCAAGTACTTCATGATGTACGAGACCGAGAAGATCGAGACGCTGGCGAGCCCCGCCTACGTCGAGCGCCTCAACAACCCGACTCCGTGGACCCGGAAATGCCTCGCGCTCTTCAGGAACTCGAACCGTACGGCCTGCCGGACGACGCTGTCCATCGGGCGCGGCATCGGCGGCGCGATGGCGACCGTCCGGCTGGGCCCGTCGGTGGGGCGCGAGCAGGCCCTGCGCCGGTGGCTGACGGGCGAGGCCCTGCCCAAGCTCCTCGATCGGCCCGGCATCTCGGCGGCGCACCTCTGCGAGGCCGACGTCGAGACGACCACGGTCGAGACGGTCGAGAAATCGATCCGCGACAAGCCCGACGAGGTGGCGCGCTGGGTGCTGCTCGTCGAAGGAATCGACGCCGACACCGTCCGGCGCGCGTGCGCGGACGCCCTCGGCGAGGCCGCGCTCGAGCGCCAAGGCGCCGAGCCCGGCGCCATCACCGGCGTCTACGCCCTTCACTACATCCTGTAGTTCCCGCAGGCTGCTCAAAAGGGTCCAGATGCGAGGCGGCGCCCGAAGACCGCACGCGAGGCGTACTCCCTGTACGTTGAGCGTGCGGCCGAGGGCGCCAACGAAGCAGATGGGCCCTTTTCAGCAGCCTGCTGGCCGGCGGTGGTGCCAGCCGGCGGCTTCCTGGTACGTGTGCCCCAGCCTCAGCAAGAGCGACTCGTCGAAGGGCCGCCCCACCGCCTGGAAGCCCAGCGGCAGGCCCGCCGCCGTGAAGCCGCAGGGCACGGAGATCGCGGGCAGCCCCAAGCCGTTGAACGGCCGCGTCAATCGTGAGAAGCGCCCCGCCCGTGTGTTGAACTCGTCCACCGTGGCGGTCTTCAGCGCGGCCAGCGCGGGCGGCGACTCGGGGATCACGGGCGTGAGCAGCACGTCCACCTCCGCGAAGACCTCGCGCACGAAGGCCCGCGTCAGCTTGGCGCGCAAGCGAAGCGCCTGGAGATAGTCGTACGCGGAGATGCCGAAGCCCACCTGGAGGCGCGCTCGCACCATGGGCTGGAGATCCTGCGGCCGCTCCCGGAACACCCGGGCGTGGATCGTTGAGGCCTCCGCGCGGGTGATCAGCATGGCCACGTCCGTTATGGCCCTGGGATCGGGGAGGCGGATCTCGCTGACCCGCGCGCCCAGGCCATCGAGCCGGCGCGCGGCTTGTCGCACGCCCGCGGCGATCTCCTCGTCCACCCCCTCGAAGAAGTAGTTCTCCGGCAGGCCGAGCCGCACCCCGCTGATGCCGCCCTCGAGCCCGGCCGCGTAGTCGGGCACCGCGCGGCGACTTGCGGTCGCGTCGGCCGGATCGCGCCCGGCCATCACCTTCAACATCAGCGCGGCGTCGCGCGCGGTCCAGGCGAGCGGGCCGAGGTGGTCCATGGACCAGGACAGCACCATGGCGCCTGCGCGGCTGACGCGGCCGTACGTCGGCTTGAGGCCGACGACGCCGCAGCAGCCGGCCGGCAGGCGGATGGACCCGCCGGTGTCGGAGCCGACGGCGCCCGCGAAGAACCCGGCCGCTATTCCCGCGGCGGAGCCGCTCGAAGACCCGCCGGCCGCATGCCCCGCGAGCCACGGATTGTCGACATCACCGTGGTGGACGTTGTCGCCGTAGGCGCCCATCGCGAGCTCGGTCATGTTGAGCTTGCCCAGGCTGATGGCGCCGGCGTCGAGAAGCCGCCGCGCCGCGGAGCACTCTTGAGCCGAGACGAAATACTCGGGCATGCGCGTGCCGCACGAGGTCGGCAGACCGTGGAGGTGGCAGAGGTCCTTGAAGCCCAGCGGCACGCCGTGGAGCGGCCCGCGCCAGCGCCCGGCCGCCGCGTCGGCCTCGAGAGAGCGCGCCGCCTCGAGCGCGCCCTCCTCGTCGAGGCGGATGAAGGCGTGGAGGCGACTGTCCCACTTCCGGATCCTGGCCAGGCAGCGCTCGACAGCCTCGACCGGAGAGATCCGCCGCGCCCTGATGCCCGCAGCAAGGCCCGCCAGACTCGCGTCACTCATCGCGCGGCGCCTCGACCTCCTCCTCGTCCTCGCCCAGGCCCAGGCCCTCGAGGGCGGCGATGAATCGCGCGGGCTCCTCGCCCAGCGCGAGCTCGCCCGCCAGGCGCTCGATGATCCCCGCCATGTTCGCCAACTCCACCTGGTGCCGCCGTGACTCCGTCATGATTCCCTCCCTTTCGCGCCTACCTTAGCAGATGTATGATGGGCCCGGTTTCGCGGCCAGGTCACCTGGCGGTCAACCACCCCCGGCGGTCAACCATCAAAGAGATGGAGGCGGTGCCCATGCTCATGAAGCGCGCGCTGACGACGCTCACGGCCCTCTCGATCGCCCTCACGCTGGCGACGGAGCCGGCCCTGGCCCAGAAGAAGACCCTGGTGGTAGCGCTCAACCAGGACCCCGACATCCTCGATCCCACCCCGTCCCGCACCTATGTCGGGCGCATCATCTTTGCCCAGATGTGCGAGAAGCTGTACGAGATCGACGAGAACCTGAAGATCTTCCCCCAGCTCGCCGCCGACATGCCCGCCTTCGCCGACGGCGGGAAGACCGTCACGATCAAGCTGCGTCCGGGCGTCAAGTTCAACGACGGCACGCCCATGGACGCGGAGTCCGTTCGCTACTCGCTGGACCGCCACCTCAACATGAAGGGCTCCAACCGGCGCAGCGAGCTCGAGTCGGTGAACACGATCGAAGTCGTGGATCCGCTGACCGTGCGGCTCAAGCTCAAGACGCCCTTCTCCCCGCTCGTTGCGATCCTTGCGGACCGCTCGGGGATGCCCGTCTCGCCCGCTGCGGCGAACAAGCTTGGCGACAAGTTCGGCTTAGCACCAGTCTGCGTGGGGCCGTGGCAGTTCGTGGAGCGCATCTCCCAGGACCGGATCGTGCTCGAGAAATCGCCGCACTACTTCGACAAGGGCGCCGCGAAATTCGACCGCCTGATCTTCCGCATCATCCCCGACGACAACGTGCGGCTGGCGAATTTACGCTCGGGCGACATCGACATGATGCACCAAGTCGGTCCGACGGACGCCGCCAACCTCCGCAAGGAGGCGAAGATCGAGGTCTCGAGCGTCACGGGCATCGCGTATTCGGGCATCACGATCAACCTCCGCAACAAGACCGGCAAGCCCCCCAAGCCGCCGGGCGATCTCGGGACGCCGCTGGCCGACGACCCGCGGGTGCGCGAGGCGTTCGATCTCAGCATCGATCGCGAGGCGCTCAACAAGGTCGTCTGGGACGGCCAGAACACGCCCGGCTGCACGCCGATCTCTCCCGTGAGCCCGTTCCACGACAAGAGCCGCAAGTGCCCGACGCGCGACGTCGCCAAGGCAAAGAAGCTCCTGGCCGACGCCGGTTTGGCGGGCGGCTACAGCTTCGAGATGGTCATCGTCAACGATCCCCAGCAGCGGCGGGTCGGCGAAGTCATCCAGGGTATGGCGAAGGAGGCGGGCTTCAACATCAGCCTCAAGCCCTCCGAGTTCGCCTCGGCGCTCAACGACGGTGACGCGGGCAAGCACCAGGCCTTCCTCATCGGCTGGAGCGGGCGGGTGGACCCGGACGCCAACATCTTCCAGTTCCACACCTGCGGCGCCACGCTGAACACCACGCAATCATGCGACGAGGGCGTGGACGTGATCCTGAACCGGGCGCGAGAGGTCAGCGACCTGACGCAGCGGACATCCTTGTACCGCCAGGCCGTCGACAAGTTCGCCTTCGCCCGCCGCAACATCATCTACATGTATCACGCGAACTATATCGTCGCGTACCCGAAGAGCCTCAAGGGCTACAAGGCTGTGCCGGACGGCCTCATCCGCATCAAGGGCGCGACCTGGCAGTAGCCGGAATGAGGCGGCCGGCCGCGCTGACCAGACGGTGGCGGCGCCGGCCGCCTGACACGCCGTGATCGAGTACCTGATCCAGCGCCTCGCCATCTCGGCGATCACGCTCGCCGTGATCAGCCTCATCGTCTTCACGGGCGTGCGCATGATCCCGGGCGACCCCGCGCGCGTGATGGCCGGAACCGAAGCCGACGAGGCGGGCCTGGCGGATATCCGCGAGAAGTACGGCCTCAACGACCCGATCCCGGTCCAGTACTTCCGGTGGGTCGGCCTGGCGATCCGGGGCGATCTCGGCGAGTCCATCCGCACCCGCGAGACCGTGACGAAGACGGTGGCGAAGAAGCTGCCGATCACCCTCGAGCTGGCCTGCCTCTCCATCCTGGTGGCCTTGACGATCGCCATCCCGGTCGGCGTCCTCTCCGCCGTCCGCCGCAACACGCTCTGGGACTACCTGGCCAACGGGCTCTCGCTCTGCGGCCTTTCGGTGCCGAGCTTCTGGCTCGGGATCATGCTCATCCTGTTTTTCTCGGTGCGGCTCGGCTGGCTCCCGGCCTCCGGCTTCGTCTCTTTCTTCGAGGACCCCGCCGCGAACCTCACGCGCATGATCATGCCGGCCTTCGTCCTGGGAACCGCGCTGGCGGCGGTGCTCATGCGCCAGACCCGCAACAGCATGATCGAGGTGCTGAGCGCGGACTACATCCGGACCGCGTACAGCAAGGGGCTGGCGGGACGCGTGGTCGTCTTCCGCCACGCGATCCGGAACGGCCTCATTCCCGTCGTCACCATTCTGGGACTCCAGATGGGCGCGCTCATGGGCGGGGCCGTCGTGACCGAGCAGATCTTCGTGGTGCCCGGCTTCGGCCGGCTGATCGTGGAGTCCGTCTTCACCCGGGACTACCCGCTGGTCCAGGGCGTCGTCCTGATCACCGCCAGCGCCTATGTCCTGATCAACCTGCTCGTGGACGTGTCGTACTCGCTGCTCAACCCGCGCATCCGGATCAAGGGAGCGGCCGATGCCCGGTAACGGCGGTGCGGTCGCGGCCCGGAGCGCCGTCGTGGCTCCGGACGCGCCAGCGACACGGCTCCAGCTCGCCTGGCGGCGCGCGGCGCGGCGACCGCCGGCGCTGGCCGGCGCCGTGGTGGTGCTGCTCTACCTCCTGCTGGCGCTCGGCGCGCCCTGGGTCGCCCCGGACGACCCGCTGCGCACCGACTGGGGCCAGATCCGCAAGGGCCCGAGCGCCGCGCACCCGTTCGGCACCGACGACCTCGGGCGCGACATTCTCTCGCGGGTGGTATACGGCACCCGCATCTCCATGCAGGCCGGCGTCTTCTCCATCTTCCTGGCCATGGCCATCGGTGTGCCCGCGGGCCTCGTGGCCGGCTTCTACCGCGGCGTCTTCGACCAGCTGATCATGCGGCTGACGGACGCCTGGCTCTCGTTCCCCTTCCTGATTCTGGCCATCGGACTCGTCACGATCCTGGGACCGTCGCTCACCAACGCCACCGTGGCGATCGGCGTGGCCGCGACACCGACCTATATCCGCCTTACGCGTGGCCTCGTGCTCTCCACCCGTGAAGAAGAGTTCGTCCAGGGCGCCCGCGCGCTCGGCGCCGGCGACCTGCGCGTGATGGGCCGGCACGTCCTGCCCAATATCGCGAGCGCGCTCCTCGTCCAGGCAACGGTCTCGATCCCCGGCGCCATCATCGCCGAGGCGATCCTGTCGTTCCTGGGGCTTGGAGTCCAGCCGCCGAGCCCGAGCTGGGGCACCATGCTGAACGCGGCGCAGCAGTTTCTCGAGACGGCGCCGTGGATGGCCTGGTGGCCGGGGCTCGCAATCTTCTCCCTCGCCCTGTCCTTCAACCTGGCGGGCGACGGCCTGCGCGATTGGCTCGACCCGAAGGACTACTAGTGCCGGCCCAACTTGACTTCGCCAGACTTCGTTCTCGGTCGGCCGCAACCCTCAACGTACACCCACGTACGCCTCGGGCTGCGGCCTCCCTCGGGCCTCGTCTAGCTCGCAATTTGGCCCGGCACTCTGCGGGGGCACGCGAGGTGTTGCCATTACTCGTTGGAAGCGCACTAGCAGCCTGCGAGATTTTCAGCAGCCGGCTAGGCGAAGATATCGTCCACCGCGATGCGGAGGTTTGGGAAGGCCGAGGGGCTGACCGACTCGCCTCGGCGGCAGTGCCGGACCGACGCGTAGCCGGAACCAGCCGGATCCTTGTAGGCTTCAATGGTTTCGTTCTCGACATCCACAATCCAGTACTCCTGGATCCCACTGGCGGCGTACAAGGGCAGCTTGAGCTCACGGTCGCGCCTGAGAGAAGAGTCGGAAATCTCGATGAGCAAGAGCACGTCACCGGGCTCCGCATATCTGTCCCGGTAGTTCCGAGGATCCGGACGCAGCAGGACGAAGTCGGGCTCCGGGGCGGACCGGTTCGAGAGCCGAAGCGTTGGGCCGGGCATCACTACGGCACGCGACCCGACTCCCAGAACCAGGAGACGGTTCAGGATTCCCGTGGGAGCGTTGTGGTCAGGGCCCGGGGGCGTCATCTTGACGATGTCACCGTCGAGGAGCTCGACCCGGTCGTCCTCGTTGAGGATGCCGGCCTGGACCATTTGGAGATACTCTTCCGTCGTGAACCGCCGCCTGACCACGTCGACGCTCATCGCACTCCTCCATGCGGGGAGCCTAGACGCTCCCCGGTCCTGCTGTCAGCGCCCACAGTAGGATACACCGCCTGAGCGCCGCCTAGGGGTGGGTGCCGGCGTAGTCGGCTGCTCCTACCCACCCCATGGCTCCGAAGCCGCCGACGAAGTACACGTCGCTGACCTCGAGCCTCCAGAAGGCGAAGTCCTCGAAGTCCACCCACTGCAGGGCCTCCGGATGCCGGTCGAGGTACGTCGCTCGCGCTGCCGGTCGTCCTCCCTCGGCCACACGCGTGGCGCGGCCCATCACCGTCACACGCCCGGCGGCGAGCGGGTCCTCCTTCCCGCCGGGCTCGGTCACCAGCAGGCTCGCGCGTGCGTCGGCTTCGAGGTTCTTCGTGTGCATGGCCATGCTGCTGATGAGGAGCAGCGGCGCGCCTCGGGGATCCGGCGCGTACGGCATGACCGAGCCGAAGGGATGCCCCGGGTGCCGGCGGGAGAGTGTCGAGAGCGCACCGGCGCGCGCGAGGTGGACGAGCGTCCGCGCGCGCTCCGCATAGCTCGGCTCGGTTGTAGGCGCCGCCGGGCCGCCTCCCGGTCCGGGACCGGCGTGACGGCTCACGTCAGTCGCCTCTCGGATGTCATCAGGGTGGGCCCGACTCCTAGAGCGCGCTCCGGCCCGAGGCCTTGTCCAGGAAGGCCAGCAGCACGCGGGTAAACTCCTCGTGCTGCTCGACGTTGGACAGGTGCGAGGCCGAGCGGAGGATGGCCAGCTGCGCCCCCGGCAGCGCGGCGTGGATGTCCCGCGCCATCTCGACCGGTGTCCCCTGGTCCTCTTCGCCGACGATGACCAGCGCCGGGCAGTGCAGCTCCTTCAGCCGGTCGGTCAGGTTGATCTTGGGGATGGCGTGACAGCAACCGATGTAGCCCTCGGGCGGCGTGCTGCGAATCATGCCGCCGATCCGCTCCATGACGTCTCGGCGGCGGGCCCGGAAGGGCGCCGTGAACCAGCGCTCGAGGGTGCCCGCCACGAGCGGCTCCATGCCCTTGGCGGTGACCGTCTTGATCCGGTCCTCCCAGATGGGCGCAGCAGCCACCGGATAGCGACTCGACGTATCGCAGAGGACGAGGCTCTTGATCATCGCGGGGTGCTTGAGCGCGAAGGTTTGCCCGATCATGCCACCCATGGAAAGCCCCACGAAATGCGTCTCCTTGACGCCGAGGCCGTCGAGGAGGCCCTTCAGGTCGTCGGCCATCTGGTCGAGCGAGTAGGCGCCCTCGGGCGCGCTCGTCCGGCCGTGGCCGCGCGTGTCGAAGCGCAGCACGGTGTAGCGAGAGGCGAGCGCCTTGGCCTGCTCGTCCCACATGTGCAGGTCGCAGCCCAGGGAATGGCTCAGCGCGACCACGGGACCGCTGCCTTCCTTCTCGTAGTTGATCTCGATGCCGTTGGCCTTGATCTTCATGCTGGCTCTCCTATTCGCGGGTGGCGGTGCTGGGGCAGATCTGGTTGTAGGCGCAGTAGCGGCAGGTCTGGTAACCCGGCGTGGGGTCGAAACGGCGGGCGCGGATCCCGGCCGCCGCCGCCTCGATGGCGTCCCGGGCCTCGCCGATGTCTTTCTCCGTCGGCTTGTGACGGCCGGCCAGGCCCGACTCGAGGAAGCGGAGCTCCACGCGCGCCGGCAAGTGGCCCGCCATCTCCTTCTGCGCGAGGGCGTACATCTTGAGCTGGAGGCTTTCGCGCGCCCGCTTGTCCGCCGCCTTCTGCTCGGTCACGTCGCTCGACTTGTAGTCGATGACGACGGTGCCCTCGGGCGTGTCGTCCACGCGGTCGAAGCGCCCCCGGACGCGCGTCGGACCCAGCGCGAAGCCGAACTCGCGCTCGACGTCCGTCGGTTTTTGCCCTGACGCCTCCTCTTCGTGGTAGAAGCGCGCCAGCGCCTCGACCCCGGCGCGCTTGCGCTGCTCCTCGTGCTCGCGCGTGAGGAACCCCTCGTTCCGCCACGCGTCGTCGAAGGCCTTCAGGAAGTCCTCCAGCGAGGTGAAGTTCCCCACGGCTCGGCGCCGCAGGTAGAACTCCACCGCCTTGTGAATCGCGCTGCCGTAGACGACGCTGTGGTGCTGGCGCAGCGGGATGCGCTTGATGTGAACGTACTGGTACTTGAGTGGGCAGGTCTTGTAGTCGTCCACCTGGTTGTGGCTGACCGTCAGCTCCTGCCCGGCGGGGATCGGCGCCGTGCCCGCCCCATCTAGCGCCGGCGGCGGGGCGTTGCGCTGGAGCTCCTCGATCGCCTTGGCCTTGAACGGCCGCGCCGCGTCCTTGGGCAGGTCGAGCGCCTCCAGCACGAACTGGCTC
>JACORX010000275.1 GCA_016179165.1 Candidatus Rokuibacteriota bacterium
ATCGAACTAATCCCGGCCATCCTCCTCGCCGCGCTGGGCGGGGTCCTGGGTGACAGCGTCACCTACTGGCTGGGGCGGGGGGGGGGGGTGGCCGGGGGGCGCCGGCTCGTGGGGCTCTACTGTACGTGGACGGCGTGCACGCTCGGCTCGGCCCGCTGCGTGGAGCGGGCGGAGGGGCTCCTGCAGCGATTCCGCGCCTGGGTCGTCCTCGCGGCGAAGTTCATCGCGGGCGCCCGGGTCTTCATGCCACCGGTTGCCGGCGCCTCCGCCCTCTCCTACGGGCGTTTCCTGCTCTTCGACGCCTCCGGCTCGCTCCTGTGGAGCGCTCTCGTCGTCGGCCTCGGGGCCCTCGTGGGCCGGGAGTGGGAGGGTATCGCCCACGGTCTGGAGGAGACCTATCGGATCCTTGGACTTGCGCTCATCGCGGTGCTCGTCGGCTACTTCGGCTGGAAGCTGGCTCGCCGTCGCCGGCATGGTCCTCCCCTGCCCACCCTGAATCCCTCCCTGGCTTCGGAATCAGGACGGTCGGCAGCGGAGCGGCCGGTGCCGGCAACGCGGCGCGGCACAACCCCATGACGGCGCTCGTGCTCTGCGGGGGCGGGAGCCGCGGCGCGGTCGAGGTTGGGCTCTACCGCGCGCTGGTCGAGTTGGGGGTCTGTATCGTCCTGATCGTCGGCACCTCGGTGGGCGCGATCAACGGAGCCGCGATCGCCGCCGGCATCAGCCCCGACGACCTCGCGAGGCTCTGGAAGGCCCTCTCGCGCCGCGATGTCTTCACACTGAACCCCCAGCTCTTCTGGAAACTCATCTGGGCGGACAGCCTCTACGATCACCGCCCGCTGCGGGGATTCCTCGAGCGACGCCTGCCCGTGCGGAGGTTCGAGGAGCTCGCGATCCCGCTCGTCGTCACCGGAACCGACTTCCAGAGCGGCCAGCCCGTCTACTGGCGTGAGGGGGATCTCCTCGACGCCATCATGGCCAGCGTCGCTGTGCCGGGACTCTTCCCGCCTCAGATCGTCGGCGACGGGCAGGTGGTGGACGGCGGGATCAGCGACAACGTGCCCATCGACGTCGCGCTGGCCGAGGGGGCCGACACGGTGGTCTTCATGCTCTGTGCCTGCTGCGAGCGAGTGAACGGTCCCGTACGAGGGCTTCTTCGCATCCTGCGCCGGGCGGTGAGCATCGCCATCGACCGGAAGTATCACGCCGACATCCAGCACTACACGGGCGGGGCTCGGCTGATCGTGCTCGAGCCTGCCATCGACCGGGCGATCGATCCGCTGGACTTCACCCACAGCGACGCGTTGATCGAGTGTGGGTACGTCTCGGCCATGGCCGCCCTGAAGGACCGTGTCGATGTCGCCGGTACGAGATGGGAGAAAGAACCGTCGTCCGGCCGGAGAAAGGACGGAGCCTGTGGCGCCGGCTGATCCCAGGGTGACGCGGGCCGCCGACGCGGAGCTCGTCGAGCGGCTGCGGGCGGCTGACGAGGACGCGGTTGAGCAGCTCGTCGGCCGGTACGGGGGGCTCGTCTACCGGGTGGCGGTCCGGATTACCGGGACGGCGACGGACGCCGAAGAGGTGACGTGGGACGTCATGCAGACGGTGTGGCAAAACATCGCCGGCTTTCGGGGCGATGCGGCGCTCTCGAGCTGGATCTACCGGATCGCGGCGAACGCCGCATACGGAAAGGTTCGCGGCCGGAAAGCGCCCACGGTCCCCTTGGAGGACGCCCTCCGCCGCCCCGACCCGCCCGAGAGCAGCGTCGCCGCCTCCACTGACTGGTCGGACCTCTGCGAAGACCCCGCGGTTCGAGTGGAGCTTCGCGCCGTGCTCGAGGAAGCGATCGCCGAGCTTCCCGCAGACTATCGGACTGTTCTGGTCCTCCGCGACGTCGAGGGGCTCCCGAACGCGGAGGTCGCCGAGGCCCTCGGTCTGAGCACCGCGGCGGTCAAAAGTCGGACCCACCGCGCGCGGCTCGCGCTTCGGGACCGGTTGGCCGGGTTTTTCAACGCGCGATCGGCGAGGCGGAGGCCGGTCCACGGGGCCATCCGGCCACCGTAACGAATCGCGCCCCGGTGCGTTATCGTATATGCCGGTCCGATGACCGATGCGGACGCGCGCCTGTGCGGGTTCGAGGCAAAGGTCACCGCGGGTTTCCTGCCGAGCGGGCGCCACGGCCGGCCTCTGGAACCGCGCTCCGCGAAGGGCGTGGCGGCCCGCCGAGGAGCTCGAGATCCGATCTCCGGACGACAGCGCGAGGCACGGTTCAAACACAAAGGGAAGGGAGTTGCGCCATGGTTGATCGGTTTCAGATCACGCTGGATGTCCAGGGCATGACCTGCGACGGCTGTGCACGTTGATCGGTCGCCGGAAGGCGTGGGTCTGAACAAGAACGTCCACATCAACAACGACAAGGAGGCAGAAATGTTTTGGGGCCGATCGAAGCGCGTTGCCGTGGTCATCGGCGTGCTGCTCGCGTTCGCCACGGGCGCTGTGGGCTGGGCGCAGCAGGAGGCTCCTTCAGCGCCGTCCCAGCAAGGGTCACAGTCAGGTTCCGGGATGATGGGCCCCGGCATGATGGGGGGGATGATGCCCATGATGGGTGACATGAGCCAGATGATGCAGGCGTGCACGCAGATGATGAACCAGATGATGAGCCAGGCACCCGGGCCTTCCCAGGCCAAGTCGCCCGCCCCAGCTCCGAGGTCGGAGACGAAGTAATGCGCGTGCAGCGGATCCTCTCGCTAGGCGGCATCGCCCTCGCGCTCGCGCTCGGGGTGCACGGGGCCCTCGCGTCCCCCGAAAACATGAAGTCGCTCGGGATCGTGGAGATGCGGCAGCCCACGGCCGCCCCGCAGGTCACCGTTCCCACACTCGCCGGAGCGCCGGTCGCGATGAAGGACCTCAGGGGCAAGCTGGTGCTCGTCAACTTCTGGGCGACGTGGTGCGTGCCGTGCCAGTGGGAAATGCCCCTGATGGATACCCTCTACAAGACCTACAAGGACCGCGGCTTCGTGATCCTCGCGATCTCGCTGGACCAGGGTGACCCTGATCGCGTGAGGTCTTTCGTCAAGGACAAGAGGCTCACGTTTCCGGTCGCGCTCGACCCACGGCAGGAGGCGGCGCGGCAGTTCGGGATCGCCGGCCTCCCCGCGACATTCCTCGTCGGCCCGGACGGCTTCATCAAGGGCGTGACCTACGGGCCCAAGGAGTGGAATGGCAAGGAGGCGCGCGACCTGATCGCATCCCTGCTGCCGGTGCAGAAGGGGATCTCGGCCCGATGAAGGCCCGCCTCTTCAGCGTCACAGCGGTTTTTGGCGCGCTCGGCGCGGGTTTGTGCTGCGTGGGCCCGCTGATCTTCTCCGTCCTCGGCGTCGGCACCGTCGTGAGCCTCACCACACTGCGCTACGTGGTGCCGTACCGGAATGCGTTCTTTGCCGTGACGCTCGCCGCCATCGCGCTCGCCTTCTGGAGCGTGATCGCCCGGCGGGGGCGCGTGTCGCGCATGGAGTGGGCCGTCCTTGGCGGCTCGACGGCCGCGGTGGTGGCGCTGCTCGCCTATACCATCGGGATCGAGGGGTGGCCCCGTCCGTGGTGACCGGTCTCTCCGGGGTCGTGGGCGTTCCCGGCACCGCGGGAACATTAGTCGCGGCGGCGCTGATGACCGCTGCGATCTCCGACGCGAGATCGAGAATGCGCGGGTCCCGTCCCGGTCCCCGAGAAGCGAGGGCCCGATGCGCTACCTGATGGCCGCCATCGCGGCGCTCGCCTGCCCGTGCCACCTACCGATCTGGCTGGCGCTCCTGAGCGGCACGGCGCTGGCCGGGGTCATCAGCGACCACGTGGAGCTCGCGTTCGTCGCATTCACGATCCTGTTCGTCGTGTCGGCGTGGACGGCACTGCGCCTGTTCTCCCGGGACGGACGGGACACCCGGTCCTCGCGGAGTCTGCGATGAAGGTCTCGACGATTGTGACATTGCTCATCGGCCTCGTCCTAGGGGCGGTGCTCACGGGCGCCTTCAGCGGCTCGGGCGGCAGTCGCTTCTCGCTTCAGCTTTGCCCGCTCCCTCCCGTTGCGACCGACTCCTCGAGCGTGGCGCGAGACCTTCAAGACGGCGTCGGGATCGCACCGAAGTGAATAACGTCCATGGGCGCATTCAGAGAGGCGGCACAGCCCAGCCCTCTACGCGGGACTCCTGATCATGGGCCAGCACCCGTCGATTCGTGGGCTGTCGCGGGCGGCCCTCGCTCATGGCTGAGCTGCTGTGCTGTGCGCTCCTGCTGGGCCTGCTCGTCGTTCTCTCGTTCACCTGGCGTGGCCGGTAGGCCGAGCCGCGGCCGGCTTGTAACGGGGGCGCTCGCGCACCGTTTCACCGTGATGCAGGCCCTCACCGGCCTGGACGAGGTCGGTCCGCCTGGGAGGGCGATGGAGAAAAGAGCACGTAGTGACAGGAGCCGTGCATGGGGGGCATCGTTTCAAGTATTGGGA
>JACORX010000287.1 GCA_016179165.1 Candidatus Rokuibacteriota bacterium
GGCTCGCCCCGCCCGTGCTCCTCGTAATAGACCCTGACGCCGTCGCGCGTGGTCGAATGCGGCATGGCCGTCCTCCGGCTCGGATTGTGGTAAAAGAGGGACCTATGGAACGGTCGTTCGCCGAAGAAGTCAAGCAGCTCCAGCTCGGCCAGGGGCAGGTCCTCCGGGGGGAGGGCATCCTCGCCATCACCAAGGCTCTCCTCCAGTCGGGCGTGTCCTATGTCGGCGGCTACCCGGGCGCGCCCGTCTCCCATCTCCTCGACGTCATGGCCGACGCCGACCTACCCGTGCTCAAGCCCATGGGAATCTACCTGGACGCCTCGGCCAACGAGGCCGCCGCCGCCGCCCTCCTGGGCGCATCTATTAACTACCCCATGCGGGGGGCCGTCACCTGGAAGTCCATCGTGGGCACCAATGTCGCGGCCGACGCGCTCTCCAACCTGTCCTCCTCGGGCGTCATCGGCGGGGCGCTGATCGTGGTCGGCGAGGACTACGGCGCGGGCGCCAGCGTCATCCAGGAGCGCACGCATGCCTTCGCGCTCAAGTCGTCGCTGTGCCTCTTCGACCCGCGGCCGAGCCTCCAGACTCTCGCGCGCATGGTCGAAGAGGGCTTCGGGATCTCGGAAGCGTCGAATTTGCCGGCCGTGATCAGCCTGCGCATCCGCGCCGCGCACATGCAGGGCTCCATGGTCTGCAAGGACAATGTCCGCCCGGCCATCAGCATGCGCGACCGGCTCCAGCGGCACTCCTTCGACTACAGCCGGATCGGTCACCCGCCCTCCACCTACAGCCAGGAGGCGCAGAAGTTCGAGAAGCGCCTGCCGGCCGCCCGCCGCTATGTCGTCGAGCGCGGGCTCAACGAGGTCATCCCGGGGGAAGAGAAGGAAATCGGCATCATCCTCCAGGGAGGGCTCACGCCGACCGCGCTCCGCGGGCTTCTGCTCCTGGGCCGCGCCGACGTCTTCGGCAGGAGCCGCATCCCGCTCCTCGTGCTGAACGTGATCCACCCGCTCGTGCCGGAGCAGCTCCTCGACTTCCTCGAGGGCAAGCGCCGCGTGCTCGTCCTCGAGGAGGGGATGCCCAACTTCATCGAGCAGGAGCTCAAGGCTCTCGCGTACGACCGGGCCCTGTCCGTCCGCATCGAGGGCAAGGGCACGGTTGCGGCCCACGGCGAATACGTGCCCGAAGTCGTGCTCGCGGCGCTGGCGCGCTTCCTCGGAGGCGATGCCGAGACGCGGATGGCCGGTCTCGCGGGTCATGCCGGGCGCGGCAGGCAGATCCTCGGGACGCCGCTCCCAAAGCGGCCTCCCGCATTCTGCACGGGCTGCCCGGAGCGCCCCATGTTCAGCGCGCTCAAGATCGCGCAGCGCGAGCTCGGCGAGACCCACGTGTCGGCCGACATCGGCTGTCATGCCTTTGCCACGCTGCCGCCGTTCAACCAGGGCAATACCATCCTGGGGTACGGCCTGGGACTGGCGTCGTCCAGCGCCGTCGCGCCAAACTTCGGCAGGCGGGTGATCTCGATCCTGGGGGACGGCGGCTTCTGGCACTCGGGGCTGACGACGGGTGTGGCGAACGCCGTCTTCAACAAGCAGGACTCGATTCTCGTGGTCCTCGAGAACTTTTACACGTCGGCGACGGGCCAGCAGTCCAACCCCTCGACCGGCAGGAACCCGCGCGGGGACTCCGTGCGCATGTCCATCGGCGACACGATCCGGAGCCTGGGCGTGTCGTGGATCCGCGTGGTCAATCCGTACAAGGTCGGCGACACGCTCAAGACGGTGCGCGAGGCCATGACGACGGCGGCGGGCGGGCTCAAGGTCATCATCGCCCGCGCCGAGTGCCAGCTGGAGCGCCAGCGCCGCGTGAAGCCGCAGACGGCGGCTCGACTCAAGGCTCGCGCGCGGGTCGAGGCGCCGCGCTTCGGGGTGGACCCCGATGTCTGCACGGGGGACAAGTCCTGCATGCGTCTGAACGGCTGCCCGTCCCTCACGCTCAAGGAGAGCGGCGACCCGCTGCGCGACGACCCCGTGGCGCACGTGGACCAGACCTGCGTCGGCTGCGGGCTCTGCGGCGAGGTTGCGCACGCGGCAGTCCTCTGCCCGTCATTCTATGAGGCGCGCGTGGTCCACAACCCGGGCTGGCGTGAGCGGACGCTCCAGTCCTTCCGCCGGCGGGTGATCGGCCTCTTCCAGCCGGCATGAGCGCCGCGCGCCGTCCCGTCTCCATCCTGATCGCGGCCCTCGGAGGGCAGGGGGGCGGCGTGCTGACCGAGTGGATTGTCGCCGCGGCCACCCACGCGGGCCTGCCGGTCCAGGCGACGTCCATCCCCGGCGTGGCGCAACGCACCGGGGCGACGACCTACTATCTCGAGATCTACCCCGAGGCGCTTCCCCCCGGCTCCCCCGAGCCGGTCTTCTCCCTCTACCCGATGCCGGGCGACGTCGACGTGATCATGGCCTCGGAGCTTCTCGAGGCCGGGCGCGCAATCGAGATGGACTACGCCTCACCCGATCGGACCACGCTCATCGCGAGCACCCACCGCCTCTTCGCCATCGCCGAGAAGACGGCGCTCGGCAACGGTATCTTCCCGCGCGAGCGCGTGGAGGAGGCGGCGCGGGCCCTGTCGCGGCGCCTGATCGCGTGCGACGCCCTCGCCGTCGCGCGGGCTGCCGGCAGCGAGGTCAACGCGGTGCTGATGGGCGCGCTGGCGGCCTCGGGCGCGCTCCCGCTCTCCCCATCGGACTTCGAGGCGGCCATCCGCGAGGGCGGTGTCGCCGTCGAGCGCAACCTCGCCGGCTTCAAGGCGGGCATGGAGGTCGCGGCCGATGCGGCGGCTCCGGAGAGCGCTCCGGCGCGGTCGTGGGCAGAGACCAAGGTCGAGCGGGCACAGGCTCTCGGGGCCAGGGGCGCCGCCTTCCTCGCCGTCATGGCGCAGATCGAGGGCGAGTTTCCGGCGGCGCTCCACGCAACGCTCGGCGAGGCGGCCGCACGGCTCATCGACTACCAGGGCACGGGCTACGCGGCACGCTTCCTCGGGCGCGTGCGGCTCGTGAGCGCAGGCGATGCGGAGAGTCGGCTCACCGAGCGCTTCGCGCGGCGCCTCGCCGTGTGGATGAGCTACGAAGACGCCATCCGCGTCGCCGACCTCAAGACGCGCCGCAGCCGCTTCGAGCGCATCCGACGTGACTACGGGGCGGCGAACGGCCGGGTGCTGGTGGTGACGGACTACCTCAAGCCCGACCTCGACGAGATCTACGGTATCCTGCCTGCGGCGATCGGCGGGCCCATCGCCCGCTGGGCCGAGAAGCGCTGGCCCGACGGGCGTCCGACCATCACCCAGCACGTCAAGACGACGGCGGTGCTCGGGTACGCTCGTGTCTGGGCGCTGGGACGGCTCCGCTGGCTCCGGCCCTCGTCGCTCCGCGCCCAGCGCGAGTTCGCCCTCATGGATCGCTGGCAGCAGGCGGTCATCGATGCGGCGGCTCTCGACTACGACCTCGCCTGCGAGGTCGCGGACACCGCGACCGTGGTGCGCGGTTATGGTGAGGTCCGCCGCCGCCTCTCCGGCGCATTCACGCGTTTCCTCGACGAGATCCTGGCGCCGGCCGTCGCCCGCGATCGGGCTGCCGGAAAGGGCTATGCGCGCGCCCGGGACATCGTGAGCGAGACGCGCGAGAAGCTCCTTGCCGACGAAAAGGGCATCGAGTCGGCGCTCTTCGAGGCCGCGCGCTCGTGAGCGGCCACGTCACGCTGATGCGGGACGGCGCCGTGGCCACGCTCACGCTCAACCGTCCCGAGCGACGCAACTCGCTGAGCGACGGCTTGCTGACCGACCTCGGGGCGGCGCTTGTCGAGCTGCGCGCCGACGCCGGCACGCGCGTCGTCATCCTGACGGGCGCGCCTCCCGTCTTCTCCGCGGGAGCGGACGCGCCGCACGCGCGCGCCAAGACCGACGAGGAGCGGCGCCGCATCTTCCTGGAGAACAAGAGCCAGTTCCGCAGGCTCTTCGAGCGGGCCACGGGGGCGCTCGAGACCCTCGAGCAGGCGACGATCGCGATGGTCAACGGCCACGCGGTCGGCGGCGGCTGGGGTCTGCTGCTGGCCTGCGACTTCCGCTTCGCGGCGGCCGAGGCGCAGTTCTGGATCCCCGAGGTGGACCTGGGCGTGCCGCTCGGCGTCGCCTCGACGACGCGCTTCGTCCGCTTCGTCGGACCCGCCAGGGCCAAGGAGATCATCATGGGCTGCCACCGCTACTCGGCCGCCGAGGCTCAGGCGATCGGGCTCGTGACGCGCGTGGTACCTGGTTCGGAGCTCGAACAGGCCGTGAACGACTACGCCCAGCACTTGCTCAAGAAGCCCTTCCGCGCGCTCGCCGAAGTCAAGGCGCGCATCAACGCCATCGCGTCCAACGGCATCCCCGTCGTGAACGCGATGACAGAGGGCTTCCTCGACCGCGGCTGAGAGCGGATAACACAACACTCGTTGTCAGTCATGGCCGGCTGCAAGCCTGAGTATTTTCCCATCGTGGTAGCGGCCACCCGGGCGGTGACCGAATACGATTTTCATTTCAATCACCTGGCCGGCTTGGCGAGCCCATGGCCGCTCCTGGTTGTCAACGGACCTCTCGTCACGAAGCTGGGCATGAACAGCGGAATGTATCTGTTCGGCCCGGGAAACCGCCCCAACGCTACCGTCGGGCGCGCTCTCAGGGGAGAGAGCTTAAACCGGAACGCCGAGGAATGGGGCGATGACCCGCACGAACTCGTCGGGCTTCTCGATCGGCGGGGTGTGGGCACAGTCGGGGATCTCGATCAGCGCGGCGCCACCGATCCCGGCCGCCAGCTCGCGGGCCAGGGGCGGCGGGGTGGTCGCGTCGAGGGCACCCACGACGACCAGCGTCGGGTTCGCGATCTTCGAGAGCACTGGGCGGAGATCGAGCGCGGCCAGCGCCCGGCAGGCGGTCGCGAAGTACTCGGGCCGGACCTGGCGGAGCACGCGGGCCCGCGCCGCGACGGTGTCGGGATGGGCGCCGATGAAGGCGGCGGTGAACATGCGGCGGACGGCCGTATCGACGACCGCGGCCATGCCCTCGCTCAGCGCCCGCTCCGCCATCCCCCTGAGCGGCGCCCGCGCCGGCTCAGGGAAGGCGGCGGCCGTGTCCACCAGGACGAGCCGGTCGAAGAGCGCGCCGTGGCGGGCCGCCAGCGCGCTTCCGACGAAGCCGCCGAACGACATCGCCACCACGTCGGTGGCCCGGCCGAGCGCGAGGGCGGGAAAGAGCAGGGCCAGCCGGTCGGCGTAATCTTCGATGGCGGGCCCGGCCGGGCTCGACTCGCCGAACCCGGGCAGGTTCACCAGCGTGAGCCGCCGATGACCGGCGAGGGTCGGCAC
>JACORX010000043.1 GCA_016179165.1 Candidatus Rokuibacteriota bacterium
CCTCACGGTGTTAGAATTGCGTGCAGCCTGACCTTCGGAGTTGTTGCAGTCGCGGAACGACCCGATTCATCGAGGGATCAAACGTGTACCAGATCACACTTGAGATCCGGAAGCTGGAGGAGGGGCCCTACCTCGGGACGAGCCCCGAGCTGCCCGGGCTGATCGTTCAGGGCGCAAGCCCGGAAGAGGTCGTGGAGCTCGCGCCTGACATCGCCCGTGAGCTGATCGAAGTGATGCTCGAAACCGGGGAGGCGCTACCCGCGGGTCTGCGCCCGCTGGCAAGCCCGACCCGCGTCCCGCTCGTCGTTCCTGCGTGACCTACGCTGAGCTCAGCCGGAAACTTCGCGCGCTCGGGTGTGTGCTGAAGCGGCAGGGCAAAGGCAGCCACGAGATCTGGCACAATCCGTCGGTCAACCGCTCCGCCGTGATCCCCAACCGCGGCGGAGACATTCCAGCGGGCACCCTTCGCGCGATTCTGAAGCAGCTCGGCGTCCAGCACGAGGACCTCGATTCTCGCTAGCCGCATCGCTGCTGCAAAGCGCCTACTGGATTACCTCGTCCGCCCGCCCCAGCACCGACTGCGGGAGCGTCAGGCCGAGGGCCTTCGCGGTCTTGAGGTTATTCACCAGCTCGAACTTCGTCGGCTGCTCGACGGGCAGGTCGGCGGGCTTGGCGCCTTTGAGAATCTTGTCCACGTAGGTAGCGGCGCGCCGGAACAAATCAGCAAGGTTCGGTCCAGAGGACAACGACCCGACTGACCCCCGGAACGACCTGCGTGAGCTGTTCCAGACGCTTGCCGACTAGCTCCGGGGCGAGGAGGGACGACCCCGTGACATTGCCGCCCGGCCGCGCAAGGCTGGTGATGAGCCCGCTCCCAACCGGATCGCTAGCAGTAGCGAAGACAATGGGGAGGGTCCTGGTCGCTTGCTTGGCGGCCAGGGCGGTGGGTGTGCCTCGTGCGGTCACGATGACATCAACCTTGAGCGCAACCAGTTCGGCCGCAAGAGCGGGGAACCGCTCGAACTTCCCCTCGGCATCTCGGGATTCAATCACGACGTTGCGGCCCTCGACGTAACCGAGGTCACGCAGTCCTTGGAGGAAGGCCTCTCGCAGGTGGGGGCTAGCGGCTAGGTTGGTCGCCAGGAAGCCTATTCGAGCGACCTTGGCCGCCTGCTGGGCCTCAGCGGCGAGCGGGGCGGCGAGGAGGCCAGCAGCCAGAGTGCCGATGAACTCCCGGCGGTTCACTGGATCACTTCTTCAGGAACGCTTTGAGTGTCACATCGCACCCCCCTTACCCTTCCCCCTCCCCCGAAACGGGGGAGAGGGTGAGTATGGGGAACAGGCTGTCGTCTACTTGGGAACCGCCTGGTAGAGCATGAAGGTGCGGACGCCGGCGGACATCGGATACGGCAGCTCGCCCTTGGGCCCGAACCACTTGTCGTAGATCTCGAAGTACTTGCCGGACTCGATGCCGTCCATCAGCGCGTTGTTGACGGCCGCGCGGAAGTCCGAATCGTTCGTCCGCATGGCCATGCCGTAGGGCTCGTAGGAGTAGAAGTCGCCCACGATCTCCCACTGGGCCGGGTTGGGCGTCTTAGTCTTGAGGCCGGCCAGCTGGATGCCGTCGTTGGTAAAGGCGTCCACCTGTCCCTGCAAGAGAGCCTGGAAAGCCGCCGGCTGGTCGGGGAACTCGCGCAGCTGGGCCTTGGGCGCCTTCTCCCGGATGATCCTGGCGTTGGTCGAGCCCTGCTGGGCCGCGATGCGCTTGCCGTCGATGTCCTTGATGCTGTGGATATTGCTGCCCTTCTTGACGAGGAACTGGGCGCCCGTCACGAAGAACGTGATGGAGAAGTCCACGCTGTCGCGGCGCGTGCGCGTGTCCGTCATCGTGCCGGCGACGAGATCCACGGCGTTGGAGCTGAGCAGCGGGATGCGCGTGGGCGGCGTGGACTCCTTCTTTTCGACCTTGATCGGCTTGCCGAGCTTCTTCTCGAGGGCGGGCTTGATCAGCTCATCCACGAGGTCGATGGTGAAGCCGACCCACTCGTTCTTGCTGTTGACATAGGCGAAGGGCGGCGAGCCCGTCCGCGTGCCGATGGTGAGCGTGCCGGACTGGTTGATCTTCTCGAGCGTGCCTTGGGCCTGGGCCAGGGCCGGCGTCACAGACGACGCGAGCACGGCCAGGGCCGCGACGAGAGCCAGAACCTTTTTCATGCGCTGCCTCCTCGGGTGTTGGTTGGGGGGTTAGTGGGACAGGATCTTGGAGAGGAAGTCCTTGGTGCGGTCGGACTTCGGGGCCGAAAAGAACTCCTGCGGCGTCGCGGCCTCGACGATCTGGCCCTCATCCATGAAGATGACGCGGTGGGCGACGCGCCGGGCGAAGCCCATCTCGTGCGTCACGACCATCATGGTCATGCCCTCCTTGGCGAGGTCGGTCATGACGTCGAGCACCTCGTTGATCATCTCGGGGTCGAGCGCGGAGGTCGGCTCGTCGAAGAGCATGATCCTGGGCTGCATGGCGAGGGCGCGCGCGATCGCGACCCGCTGCTGCTGGCCGCCCGAGAGGTTGGCCGGGTGCTTGTCGGCCTTTTCCGGAATGCGCACGCGCGCCAGAAGGTCGCGGGCGATCTTCTCCCCCTCGGCCCGGGAGAGGCCCTTGACCTTCATCGGCGCGAGCATGATGTTCTCGAGGGCGGTCATGTGCGGGAAGAGGTTGAAGGACTGGAAGACCATGCCGACCTCGGCGCGGAGCTTCGAGAGGTTGACGCCGCTGCCGGCGATCGACTCGCCGTAGACCCAGATCTCCCCCTGCTGGATGGGCTCGAGGCGGTTGACACAGCGGATCAGCGTGCTCTTGCCCGAGCCCGAGGGGCCGCAGACCACAACCACCTCGCCGGGCGCCACATCCAGCGTGACGTCCTTCAGCACGTGGAGCGGGCCGAACCACTTGCCGACCTGCCTGTACCGGATCGCGGGGGTCGAGGCGGCCGCCATGGGCTGCTCGATGGTCTACTCGATCACGAGGAGGACGTCGCCCGGGTTCACGGCCTGGCCGGCCTCGACGCGGATTCCTTTAACTGTACCCGTAACGCTCGCCTTGAACTCGTTCTCCATCTTCATCGCCTCCAGAATGACCAAGCCGTCACCCGGCTTGACCAGCTGACCGACGGCGACCTCGACGAGCACCACGCGGCCGGGCATGGGCGCCTTGAGCACCTGTCCCCCGGCCGCCGCGGCGCCGCCGCGCGTGCGGATGATGTAGCGCGTCTCTTCCTCCACGCGGATCGCGTAGGCCTCGCCCTCGACGTGGACGACGAAGCAGCCGTCTTCCTCGGTCACGTCCGCCGCCGTCGACGCCTGGCCTACCAGCAGCGACCAGCCGCCGCCGCCCGTCGGCCGCCCGTCCACGTGAAGGACTTCCTCGCCCAGCGCCACGCGGTATCGGCCGCCCGAGCCGGTGACGTCCACGGGGATGACGTCGCCGTCGAACTGCGCCTCGAACTTCACCGCGGTCTCGCTCCCGAAGCTCCGGGCCGTCCCGCGCGTGCCCACGCGCTGGGCCCCTGAGCCGCCTGCGGCGCCGCCTGCCGTCCCGCGCGCTCGTAGGCCTCGAGGACCGCGGCGATCAGCGCCACCGTACGGCGCGAGCCGCTCCCGTGGCCACCCGGCAGGCGCTCCATGAAGTGCGTGTCGAGCCTGCCCGCGGCGAAATCCGGATGCCGGATGATGCGTCGCAAGATGGGCAGCGTGGTCCGCACGCCGCTCACGTGGTACTCCGCGAGCGCGCGATCCATGCGCGCGATTGCGGCCTCGCGGTCCGGCGCCCAGACGATGAGCTTGGCCATCAGCGTGTCGTAGTAGCGCGGCACCGTGTAGCCTTCGTAGACGCCCGAGTCGTCGCGCACCCAGGGGCCGCCCGGCGCGCGCAGTCCGAGGATCTTCCCCGGCGCGGGCATGAAGTTGGCGTCGGGGTCTTCCGCGTTGATGCGGCATTCGATGGCGTGGCCGTTCCAGACGATGTCCTCCTGCGTGTAGCCGAGCTTCTCCCCCGCGGCGATCCTGATCTGCTCGCGCACCAGGTCCCGCCCGGTGACGTACTCGGTCACCGGGTGCTCGACCTGCAGCCGCGTGTTCATCTCGAGGAAGAAAAAGTTACGGCCGGCGTCCACGAGGAACTCGACGGTGCCGGCATTCACATAGCCCGCCGCCGCCGCGATCTTGCAG
>JACORX010000307.1 GCA_016179165.1 Candidatus Rokuibacteriota bacterium
ATGCTGCCGGCCTCGGAGGGCAGCGCGCCGATGAGCGGGTAGACGGCCAGCAGGAGCAGGAGGACGGCGGGGAGCGCAGTTCTCACGAGGGCCGCATCATAGCAAATCGGGGTAGAATGGCCGAAGCTCTCAACCCCGAACGAGGAGAGGACATGCCCGAGCGGATCAAGCGTGTGATGGTCGTGACCGCGCACCCGGACGATTCGGAGTTCGGCGCGGGCGGCACCGTGGCGAAGCTCACGAGGGAAGGCAAGACCGTCATCTACTGCATCCTCACGAACGGCAACAAGGGCTCGATCGACCGCAGCATGACGCCTGAACGGCTGGTCGGGATCCGCGAGGAGGAGCAGAAAAACGCCGCGCGCGTCCTCGGGGTGGACACGGTGGACTTCCTCGGTTTCCCGGACTGCGAGCTCGAGAACACCCGCGAGTCCCGGATGGCCGTCACGGCCGCCATCAGACGCCACAAGCCGGATCTGATCATCTGTCAGAATCCGAACCGGACGAAGAATCTCGGCGGCTCCCATCGCGACCACCGGGTGGCCGCCGGCATCGCGCTCGACTGCGTCTACCCCCTGGCGCGGGACCACATGGCGTTCCCCGAGCTGATGGCGCAGGGGCTCGAGCCGCACAGGGTCAAGGAAGTGCATATGATGTGGTGGGACGACCCCGAGGTCGTCGTCGACACCTCCGACACGATCGACCTCAAGATCAAGGCGCTCCAGTGTCACGTGAGCCAACTTCCCGATTTGGCGGGAATGGAGAAGCGTGTCCGCGAGCGCGGCGCCCTGCTCGGGAAACCAAAAGGCTACGCCTACGCCGAGACCTTCGACCGCATCCTGATCGAGCGCTAGCCGCGGGCCCGGCCCACTTCTACCGCATCCTGATCGCGGAGGACTCCCCTGATGGCGGGATCGACAACGATGCCGACAACGCTGACCGAGCTGATGGGCCGGCGGGTCTCGGCCGAGCCGGACGCGTCGTACTTCCATCTCTACGACGAGACGGTCACCTACGGCCGGCTCTGGAAGGAAAGCGCCCGCTACGCCGCCGGGCTCCGCCGGGCGGGCATCGACCGCGGCGACAAGGTCTGCCTCATCTATCCCACGTGCAAAGAGTTCTTCTTCACCTTTTTCGGCGCGCTCCGCCTGGGCGCCGTCCCGGTGCCGCTCTACCCGACACTGGGCGTCGAGGCGACGGCGGGCGTCTTCCGCGACTCCGAAGCCAAGGCCGTCGCCACCATCGGCTGGTTCCGCAAGGGTGTGGAGGAGAGCCAGGCCGCCGCGTCAAGTATCCGGCACGTGCTCGAGCCGCAGGACCTCGAAGTGGACGGGCCCGCTCCCGCCTTCCCCACGCCGGCCGAGACCGACACTGCCTTCATCCAGTACACCTCCGGCAGCACCGGCAATCCCCTGGGCGTGGTGCTGAGCCACGCCAACGTCACGCAGACCGTCGCCTTCATGGCGGAGGCGGCTCAGCTCACTCGCGAGGACGTGGTCGTGTCGTGGCTGCCGCTGTACCACGACATGGGGCTGA
Organism: Candidatus Rokuibacteriota bacterium; assembly: GCA_016179165.1. Taxonomy (GTDB): domain Bacteria; phylum Methylomirabilota; class Methylomirabilia; order Rokubacteriales; family CSP1-6; genus AR37. The sequence continues at coordinate 1,537 of JACORX010000307.1, forward strand.
TCGGCTGCGCCTTCACGCCGTCCTCGATGGGCGCGGATCTGTGGCTCCTGCCGCCCGACCTCAAGAATCCCCGCGTCTGGCTCGAGCTCGTGACCAGGGTACGCGCCACCTTCACGGTGTCGCCGGATTTCGGCTTCAGGAACTGCGTGCGCAACATCGGCGATGTCTCGGGCATCGATCTCTCGTCGGTCAAGCAGGCGCTCTCGGGCGCCGAGCCCGTGCGCGTCAGCACCATCGAGGCGTTCGAGAAGAAGTTCGGCGTCCAGAACCTGATCACGCCGGCCTACGGGCTGGCCGAGGCGACGCTGGCCGTGGCCATCTGGCCGCGCAGGACGCCGCTCCGCCCCGACCCGTCTGGCAAGTTCCTATCGGTCGGGCAACCGTGCAGGGGCGTGTCGGTCAGGATCGTGGATGAGGCGGGGCCGGTCGCGCCGGGGATCGAGGGCGAGATCTGCGTCAAGAGCCCCGGCGTCATGCAGGGCTATCACAACAACCCCGAAGCGACGCGCCGAGCGATCTCCCCCGACGGGTGGCTGCGCACCGGCGATCTCGGATTCGTCGACCGCGAGGGCTACCTCTTCGTCACCGGGCGGCTCAAGGACCTCATCATCGTGGGCGGTGAGAACATCGTGCCCGTCGACGTCGAGGAGATCGTGGACCATATCCCCGGCGTGCGGTACTCGGCCGCCGTCGGCATCGATAGCGAGCGGACAGGCAGCCAGCGCCTCCACGTCGTCGCCGAGGTGCGCGAGGGCGCCGGCGACACGGAGGCGTTACGCTCCCTCGTCCGCGAGATCGTCCAGCGCGTCCATCACGGGCGCGGCCACCGCCCCGCCCGCGTCCTCCTCGTCCGCCCGGGCACCATCCCCAAGACGTCGAGCGGCAAGATCCAGCACTCCCGGCTCTGCCAGATGATCACCGGCGGCGAACTCGGCGATCGTCTCGTCTATTCCTCGGGCGCCCACAGGGAGTAGCACATGGAATTCGGATGCCACCTGCCCATCTTCGGTCCCGCCGCCACCCGCGCGGGTCTGCTCACCTTTGGCCGGGAGATGGAGCGGCTCGGCTACGAGAGCCTCTGGGCGAGCGACCACATCGTCATCCCGCACACGATCCGCTCGCGCTATCCGTACAGCGACACGGGGCAGTTCCCGCTGGCGCCGGACGCGACCTTCCTCGAGCCGCTGACGGCGCTCGCCCTGGTCGCCGGGGTGACCGAGCGCGCGAAGCTCGGCACCACGGTCCTCGTCCTGCCCCACCGCCACCCGGTGCTGGCGGCCAAGGCGCTGGCCACCCTCGACCACCTCTCGGGCGGCCGCGTCATCCTGGGCGCGGGCGTCGGCTGGATGCGCGAGGAGATCGAGATCCTGGGCGCGCCCTTCGCGGAGCGCGGCGCCTGGTCCGACGAGGCGATCCGGATCATGCGCGCCTGCTGGCGGGACGAGCGCACCAGCTTTCACGGACGCTTCTTCAACTTCGACGACATCGGATGCTTCCCCAAGCCCGTCCGCGGCGACATCCCCATCTGGATGGGTGGGCACGCCAAGCCCGCGCTCAGGCGCATCGTCGCGCTGGCGGACGGCTGGCACTCGGCCTTCCCCACCGCGGCCGGCCTCGAGAGCGGCCTCGGCGAGCTGCGCGAGGAGTGCGCCAGGCAGAAGCGGCGGTTCGACGAGCTGACCATCACGATGCGCGCGGGCCTCGCCATCCGGCCGGCCCCGGGCGGCCCGGACCGCAAGGCGCTCCAGGGCACGCCGGAGGAGATCGTGGAGGATCTCAGGCGCTTCAAGGCTCTCGGAGTGAGCCACGTGCTGATGGAGGCAAGCTATCGCGACCTCGCCCACATGATCCGCACCTTCGAGACCTTCGCGCGCGACATCCGGCCGCGCGTCCAAGCATAGTCTCCCGCCCGAGGAGCCTAGCTTCCTCCGCCCGGCCGGAGGGAGGCCCGGGGCGCCCCCGTCACCCCCAACTGCACGGGGGTTCGGGGGGCATCCCCGGGCCTCCCTCCGGCCGGGCTCCCGCGTGGTTTCCGGGGCGCCCCGGCGCTGCTTCGCACCCGGGCGGCGCCCCTGGTCTCTCCGCACCCGGGCGGCGCAAGGAAGCTATGCGGCGTTGTGGAAGATGACGCCGAGCGTGTACCGCTCGCCCGAGAGGACGCGGCTCACGCCGTGACGCATGGTGACGCGGTGGTGGCCGCGGGCGCCCGGCGCGGGCCGGTATCGCGTCGTGAAGATCACCGCCTCGCCCTGCTCGAGGCGTACCACGCTGCCACGGGACTGGGCGCGCGGGCGCTGCTCGACCAGCAGGAACTCCCCGCCCTCGAAATCCTTGCCCGGCTCGCTCAGCAGCACCGTCAGCTGGATGGGAAAGACCACGTCGCCGTAGAGATCCTGGTGGAGGCAGTTGTAGCCTCCGGCCTCATAGCGCAGGAGCAGCGGCGTGGGCTTCCTCTGGCCGCGGCGCGCGCAGAGAGCCAGCAGTCCGGCGAGGTCCGCGGAGTGGCTGACCCGCGTCTTGAGCGCGGCCTCCCATCGGTTGGCGATCAGCGCCAGCGGCGGGTAGGCGCGCTCGCGAATCTCCCGAACGACAGGCGGCAGCGGGTCAGAGAAGTACTTGTACTCGCCCACCCCGAAGCGGTAGCGCGCCATGTTCACCCGACTCCTGAAGCGAGCGTCATCGACGTAGAGGGCGCGAAGCTCCGCGCATTCGGAGGGGCTCAGGAGCGCGGGAGTCCGGGCCTGGCCCCACTCATCGAGCGATGTCCCGATGCGCGCCCAGTCGAGCCGGGCCAGCCGCTCGGCGAGCGACACGCTCACGCCGCTTGCGGCTTGCAGACCTTGCACGGGCGGTAGCCGACGGAGCGCGCGTCGTCCACCGACGCGAAGACCACGCGGTTGTCGGGGCGCATGTGGCGGCCGTGCACGCAGCCCACGCGGCAGACGATGTGGGTGCTGGCGCAGCCTTCGTAGACAGGTGTGGTCCGCTCGAGAGAGAGCAGCCGGCTCTTCACGTCCATGCCGAAGAGATAGCCACCGAGCCCGCCGCCCGTCTGGAGGACCCGATGGCAGGGCACGATGAAGGGCACGGGATTCCTTCCGAGCGCCGTGCCGACGGCCCGCACCGCTCGAGGATGCCCGATCCTCTGGGCGACCCAGGCGTAGGGACGCACCTCGCCGAACGGGATGCTGCGGGCCGCGGCGAGGACCTTCTTCTGGAAGTCCGGCGCTTCGGAGAGATCCACCGGCACGGAGAAGAAGGCCCGCTTGCCCTGGAAGTACTCGGCAAGCTCCTCGCGCGCCCGCTGCGCCACTCTGCGCGCCGCCGCCGTGGCCGGCCTCTCCAGCGGCTCGGCGCGGATCAGCGAGACGCCCTCGGGGGTCGCCTGGATGGAAATCTTGCCGAGGAGCCGGCCTGTCCCCCGCATCGCCGCGCGCGCGGCCATCAGCACCCCCTTTGCCAGATCTCCAGGCTCGGCGTCGGGCTGGAAGTACCGCTTGAGGATGTCGTCGATGCGGTCCGTCTTCATGCCGGATCTCCTTTGGTGAGCGCCGTCTTGAGCAGGCTCTTGCCCCGCTGGAGCTGGCTCTTCACCGTGTTGATCGAGATGCCGCGGATGCGCGCGAGCTCGCCGTAGGAAAGCCCGTCCACGTACCGCAGCGCTAGGAGCACGCGCGCCTCGGTCGGCACGCGGTGGAGCGCGCGGCGGAGGTCGAGGTGCTCGCCCGGGGGATCGGGGCGCGCCGGAGGCTCGATCTCGCCCGAGCGGCTCTTGCGGCGCCTCAGCTCGTCCACGCACACGTTGGTCAGGATCCGGTACAGCCACGTGGACACGGCCCACTCGGAGCGATACGTCCCCGCGCCCAGGTAGCACTGGAGGAGCGCCCGCTGCACGGCATCTTCAGCGTCGGCCCGCGACCCCAAGAGGCGCCGCGCCACCCCGAGCAGCCGCCCCCCGTACCGCCCGACCAGCTCGCCAAAGGCCGCCTCGTCTCCCAGCACCACCCGCCCCATCCAGCGCCGCTCCTCCCCCAAATCGTCCATACACCCTCATATACGCAGAGAGACAACGGAACGGGCGGAAATGGAGCCGGGAGAGATGGATGGCAGGGACTGCCAAGAAACGTCAGGGCGGCGGGGGCCCGGGGATGCCCCCGAAGGTACAAGCTGGTGATGACAAAAGGCACACGACCTAGTACACTCGCCACGTGAGGCGGTTCCGCTGGAACCCCGAGAAGAACGAAGCACTGAAGGCAGAACGGGGAATCTCATTTGAGCGGATCGTACTTGCTATCGAGGACGGCGATGTCTTGGATGTACTGCGGCATCCTAAGGAGGGCCGGTACCCGGACCAGTTGATCTTGGTGGTGGCTGTCGAAGGCTACGCCTATCTGGTCCCGTACGTCGAAGAGCCGGACGGGTACTTTCTCAAAACGGTGATCCCGAGCCGGAAGGCCACGCGCGAGTACCTGAGCCAAGGTGGAACATGATGAAGAAGATTGATG
>JACORX010000283.1 GCA_016179165.1 Candidatus Rokuibacteriota bacterium
GCCGTCAGCAGGTTCCACATGATCCAGCCCGTCGTCGTCATCCAGCAGAGCCGGTCGCCGGGGCGCAGGTCCATGTGGAGCGTCATCAGCTTGAGGTGCTCGAGGACGATCCCCCCGTGGCCGTGAACCATCGCCTTCGGCAAGCCGCTTGTCCCGGAGGAGTAGACGATCCACAGCGGATGCTGGAAGTCGACCTGCTCGAAGGCGAGCGGCGCGGCGCGGCCGAGCAAGCTCTGCCAGAGGCATCCGTTCCGCAGCGAGCTGATGCCTGCGCCCGGGTCGAGGTACGGCAGCAGCACGATGCGCTCGAGCGTCGGCAGCGCCCGCTCCAGATCCTCGATCATCGGCCGCCGATCGAACGCCTTGCCCCCGTACCGGTAGCCGTCGACCGCGAAGAGCACCTTCGGGCCGATCTGCTTGAAACGATCGATCACGGCGCCCAAGCCCATGTCGGGCGAGCAGCTCGACCACACGGCCCCGAGGCTCGCACACGCGAGAAACGCCACCATCGTCTCCGGGATGTTCGGCATGCACGACACGACCCGGTCGCCGGGCTTGATGCCCATATCCCGCAGCGCCGCGGCGACGGAGGCGACGTCCGCCCGCAAGGCCGCCCAGGAGATCTCCTGGCGCGGGCGGATCTCCGACAGCGCGATGATCGCGGGGTGAGCGGACGATGCGTGGCGGAAGGCGTGCTCGGCGTAGTTCAGCCTGGCGCCCTCGAACCACCTGGCGCCCGGCATCTTGCGCTCGTCCAGCACCCGTGTGTACGGCGTGGAGGCGCGGATCGCGAAGTACGCCCAGAGCGAGGCCCAGAACGACTCGAGCTCGGTGACCGACCACTGCCAGAGCGCCTCGTAGGAGTCGAAGCGCAGCCCCTGCGTCTCGGCAAGCCACCGCATGTAGCCCGCCATCTGACTCCGCTCCCGCCGCTCCGGCGACGGCTCCCAGAGCGCGGTCCCTTCGGTGATCTCCGGCACGGTCTCCTCCGTTCGAAAGGACGGGACGGCCTTCGCCCGCCCGAGCAGCTCGTTGGCACGGCCATCCTCATCTTATCAAGCACGGCGTTTTCCGGCCGAAGCACAAGTCGCGGGAGGATCTCGGCGCTCTCGCGCACCTGGGCCTGCGCCACCCGGCGGACTCACCGGGGCCGGCCCCGCCTTCGGCCGAACTGCGCGCTGCCGCCCCCGCCCATCCGCAGTCCGTCCCACTCTCGGCGTCGGACTCTGCCCCTGAAAGCCGCACGCCGGTCCGGGGCCGGTGACGGCGGCGGTGTGTCTGGCATAGCATGCCGCTCACGCGGGTCGTCGCTCTCGACCCGCGAGGAGGCCGCTAATGTGCGTTGTGCCATTGGCTTCCGAGCGGCAAGCATCGTTGTCTCCAGCTCGGCGCCGCGACGCGCGAAAAGGCCCTCTTCATTTGACGGCGAGCGCATCTTCGACCAGGTCGTGCGCGCCTACCAGTCCGAGGCCGCCAAGGCCGGCCACGGCCTTGACACGGCTCGATGCATATGCAATTGTAGATGCGTGTACCGGATCCGCTTTGCCGAGAGCGTCGCGAAGGACCTTCGGGGTCTCCCGGCGCACGACCGCAAGAAGATCCTCGACGCGATCGTGCGGCAGCTCTCAGCGGAGCCAGGCGTCGCAACGCGCCACCGGAAGATCCTGGTCGGCCTTGTCCCACCCTTCGAGGCCGTTCCTCCCATCTGGCAGCTTGCCGTGGGCGAATTCCGAGCGTTCTACGACCTGAACGAAGACGACAAGACGGTGGTGGTGCGGGCGGTCCGCAAGAAGCCGCCCCACGTCACGACGGAGGACATCCTGTGAAAACCATCAACGTGCGCGATTTGCAGAAGAAGATCCGGCAGTGCGTCGACCTCGCCCAGCGAGAGCACGTGGTCGTCACCCGGCACGGCCGCCCGGCGGCCGTCGTCGTCGGCGTCGAAGGAAAAGACTGGGAAGACGTCTTCTTCCAGACGAACGCCTCCTTCTGGAAGATGATTCAAGACCGCCGGACGGAGACGACGATCTCCCTCGCCGAGATGCGCGGGCGCCTCGGCGTCCGGGCGGCCCGCCGGAAGCCAGCCGAACGGTAGCGCCCCACGTCCTCTATCCGCCACCGCTGTGTCGTCGGCTCCTGGGGCGGCCAGTGTCTGAGGATAGGAGACTATGCCACCGGGATGGGAGCGTGGGAGCCACGAGCGGGGCGCCCGCCGCCGGAGGGTCCTAATGTTGGCGCCACGGCCCGCCGTGGGCGAGCGCCTTGTCCATGTCGCCGAGCATCTTGTCCAGTCAGGTGCAGCCGATGGTTCGGTAGTTCTCATTTCGTCGCCGAGCCGTTGATGCCACGGAAGGTCTCGAAGCACCTGCCGTCCTCTTGCATCGTGTCCTCGGCCATCCTGCGCCTCCCGGATCACCTTGAAGAAACGGGAGCAGTTCTTCTCTGGCCGGGGCGTCTCATGGCTCTTGTGTCGCCTACGCTCGATCCACCGCGGGCCGGCCGCGGCGTGGTACCGTGTGCGCTGAACGCACGTGCTTCGTGGGGCTCGGAGGCGCTGTGCCACGCAGCCTGAGCGCCCAGCCTGGTGCACGTCGAAGGCGTTGATCGAGGACATGGGAGGACGCGATGAAGCGAAGCACCGAGCGGATCCTGACCACGCACGTCGGCAGCCTGAGCCGGCCCGATGCCGTCAGCGCGATCCTTCTATCGAAGGACCGGGGCCAACCGTACGACCGCGCGGCCTACGCCAGGCTGGTCCGGGAGGCGGTGGCAGACGTCGCCCGCAAGCAGACCCAGGCGGGCATCGACATCGTCACCGACGGGGAGCAGGGCAAGGCGAGCTTCTTCGGCTACATCGTCGAGCGCTTCAACGGCTTCGAGCGCAAGCCGGCGTCTCCGGGGCAGGAGGGCAACCCCCGGGCCGAGAGCCGGGAGTACCGGGCGTTCCCCGACTACTACGCGTGGTCCGAGCGCATCGCGGAATGGGCCGGCGGGCGCGGCGGGGACCGTCGGCACGGCATCGATGTCTGCACGGGGCCGGTCAGCTACAAAGGGCACGCCGCGGTTCAGACGGACATCGAGACCCTCAAGAGCGCGCTGACGGACCTGCCCCACGAAGAAGTGTTCATGCCGGCGATCGCGCCCTCCTACATCTTCGCCACCCTCCGGAACGAGTTCTACCGCACCGGGGAAGAGTACGAGCAGGCGCTCGCCGACGCCCTCCGCGAGGAGTACCGGGCCATCGTCGACGCGGGCTTTACGCTCCAGATCGACGACCCGCGCCTCATCACCTACTACATGATGAATCCTGACGTCAGCGTGGCGGACTGCCGGAAGTGGGCGGCGCGGCGGGTCGAGGCGATCAACTACTCGCTCCGCGGCATCCCACCCGAGAGGGTGCGCTTTCACACGTGCTACAGCATCGACGTCGGCCCCCGCGTCCACGACATGGAATTGAAGGACGTCGTTGACATCATTCTCACGATCAACGCCGGCGCCTACTCGTTCGAAGCAGCGAACCCGCGGCACGAGCACGAGTACCACGTCTTCGAGCAGTGTCGGCCGCCCGACGGGAAGATCCTCATTCCAGGGGTCATCAGCCACACCACCAACCTGGTGGAGCACCCGGAGCTGATCGCCGAGCGGATCGTGCGGTTCGCCAGGATCGTCGGACGAGAGAACGTCATTGCCGGCGCCGACTGCGGGTTTGCCGCCTCCGGCGTGCGGTTCAACGACACGCATCCCAGCGTGGCGTGGCTGAAGTTCGCCGCGCTGGCGGAGGGCGCCCGTCTCGCCACCCGGCACCTGTGGGGACGCGCGTGAGACCCGCGTCAGGCATGCTGGGGGAGGTCGACCGCGTGGAATTCCTCAAAGGGGGCCTGGTGCCATCCAGCGATCCGGTCATCACGTGATCCTCTTCAGCCCGATCTCTCTCGGCCGGCTCACGCTCAAGAACCGCCTCGTGCTGGCCGCCATGGGCACGGCCTATGCCGAGCGCGCCGGCCTGGTCTCCGAGGGCTTGATCGCCTATCTTGCCCGGCGGGCGCGAGGCGGGGTCGGGCTGGTCGTGACCGAAGCGGCGGCAGTGGACGAGTCGGGGGCGCCCTTTCCTTCCGTGCTCAGAGCCGACGACGACCGCTGTCTGGCGGGGCTCGCGCGGCTCGCCAGGGCCGTCAAGGCCGAGGGCGCCGCCGTCGCGCTTCAGATCTACCACGCCGGACGGCAGATGTCGGAACGCGTCTCGGGACATGAGCCCGTCGCCCCTTCCGCCATTCCGTGCCCCATGGTGCGGGCCATGCCACGCGCGCTCACGGCGCAGGAGATCGAGGTCCTCATCGAGCGCTTCGCCGAGGCGGCCGCGCGCGCCCGGGCCGCGGGATTCGACGCCGTCGAGTTCAACGGAGGGCATGGCTATCTCCTTCACCAGTTCCTCTCTCCGCTCTCGAACCAGCGCGATGACGACTGGGGCGGGGACGCCGAGCGCCGCCTGGGGTTCGTCCTCGAGGTGGTGAAGCGGGTCCGAGGGCGCGTCGGTGCCGACTTCCCGCTGATCTACAAGCTGTCGACCGAGGACGGGCTGCCGGGCGGTCTCACCCCGGCCGAGACGCCGGAGATCGCCAAGCGGCTCGAAGCGGCCGGCGTGGCTGCGGTGGTCGCCTCGGCGGGGACCTATGGCTCTTTCGGGTGCATCGTTCAACCCGTCACCGATGGGGAAGCTTGCCTTCGAGGGCATGCCGCGGTGTTGAGGCGCGCGCTGACGATTCCCGTGATCGCCGTCGGCCGGATCACGACGCCCGAGGTGGCAGAGGACATCCTCGATCGGGGAGAGGCCGACCTCGTCGCCCTCGGGCGCGCGCTCCTGGCCGATCCTGATTGGCCGGAGAAGGCCCGGGCGCGTCGCCCTCTCGACA
>JACORX010000284.1 GCA_016179165.1 Candidatus Rokuibacteriota bacterium
GAAGCTGATCGCACTGCCCCTCCTATACGTGGCCCTGGCGGGCCTGCTCTTCTTCGTGTACCGCACCTTCCCGAACACCGCGGTGCGCACCCGCGCGGCCGCGACGGCCACCGTCTTCGTGGCAGTACTCTGGGAGGCGGCACGCTGGGGGTTCAGCACGTACCTCACGATGTTCGAAGTGTACGGCAAGCTCTACGGCTCCTTCGGGGTAGTGGTGGCAACCCTCGTATGGATTTATTTTTCCGCCGGCATTTTCGTGGTCGGGGCGGAGATCGCCGCGATGCTGACGGAACGGAGCGTCGGAGTGACTGAACCAAGCGCCGAGCCTGTTGCGCCGCCATCCGTGGCGCCGCGGCGGCCTCGGCTCGCGCCCTACGTCCTCGTAAGCCTGCTTGGTGCAGGGGCGGCCACGCTCGCAATCCAGAACGGCGCGCCCATCACGATTCACTTCCTGGCGTGGGGGCTCGAGGGCATGCCTCTCGGCGGCGCGCTCCTGGGATTCCTGGCGGCCGGAGTATTCTTCGCAGCTGTTCCGCTCTTCATCGGCCGGAGGAGACTCCAGGCGCGGCTTCACGGGCTGGAGCAACACCTGGCCCCGACGGCGATGACGTCTGAGGAGACGCAACGTCGCCCAGAGCAGCCGGCCGGACAATAGACCGAGTGCGCCGGGTCCTCGACAGCGGATGAATGGCGTCCGGGACCCAATCCCCCTCTGGCGCGGTCGTGCCTCGCGCGAGCGGCGCCGGCACTGTCTGGGACCAGAGATTCCGAGCTTGTGCATGAACGTGGAATTCATAAGCAGCAGCGCCTCGCACAAAGTTCCCATGAGGGTCTTCGGATCCATGGAGGCAACAACGGCACCAGGACGGTGAGAGGGCGCTGTGACAAGCGCCGGGCGGAAGTGGGGGTCAGCAGATGATCGTTCGCCGCGGTGGCTCCGATCGGCAATGCATGATTGCAAGGTCTTGCAATCCGGCATCCGCGCACGTATCGTCGAAGCTCTCGTGAGGACCCCCATATGAAAGTAGCCACCTGGCGCGGCGAGAACCGCTTCACGATCGACGAGGCGCCGGATCCCGCGGCGGGGCCTGGGCAGGTGGTGGTGGGGATTCACGCGGCCGGCATCTGCGGCACCGACATTCACGCCACGCAGGGGCTCTTCCCGTGGACGCCGCCCATGGTGCTGGGCCACGAGTACACCGGTGTCGTGCGGGAGGTGGGCCGCGGCGTGAGCCGCCGCCTGCTCGGGCGCGCGGTCGCGTGCGAGCCGTCGTACGGGTGCGGGGAGTGCGTCGCGTGCGAGGCCGGGCGCATCTCCCAGTGCCAGCGCGCGGTCCGCGTGGGCGGCTTCGCCGAGCGCGTCGCGCTGCCCGCGAGCTGCGTGCATCCGCTGCCGCGCGGCCTCGATGCGGTCACGGCCGCGCTGACGGAGCCCGCCGCCTGCTGCCTGGCTGGGATCGAGACCTTCGCCATGCCGCGCGGGGCGACAGTGCTCGTCATCGGCGGCGGCATCATGGGGCTTCTCACCATGGCGATCGCCCGCCGTCGGGGCGCCAAGCGCCTGATCCTCTCCGATCCGATCGAGGAGCGCCGCCGGATCGCCCGCCGCCTGGGGGCCCACGTTGTGATCGACCCGTCGCGGGAGGGTCTCCGCGATCGCGTGATGGCGCTCACGCGGAACCGAGGAGCTGACGTCGTCTGCGAGGCCGTCGGCAAGCCGGAGCTGGTCGCCGAAGCGATCGCGCTCACCCGCTTGACAGGGGTCCTCCAGCTCGTGGGCGTGAATCCGAAAGGAAGCCTGCTGCCGCTCGACCTCTGGGACGTCCACTACCGCGAGCTGAGGATCGGCGGCGTCTTCGGGCGCGGTACCGCGTTCCGCCGCGCCCTCGCGCTCATGCCGAGGCTCGGCGTCAAGCGGCTGATCACCGCGCGCTTCCCGCTGGAGCGGATCGGCGAGGCCTTCACCCACGCCGCGGCCGGCCGCGGCGCCAAGACCGTCATCACCCCGTAGGGCGCCGCGGCCTCAAGGGTTCGGTCGGTTTGACTTGTCCCGCGTGCTCTGGCAGGATCGGCGCGCGATGGCACGGTTCATCCGCGCTATGACAAGGCCCCAGGCCCGCCGTATCCGAGAACCAGCTCTTGTTACTTACGCGCCCGCTCAAGTCATTGTGCAATCGTCGTCCCATTGAGTAGAATCGGCACATGAGGGGTCGCCGCGAGATGCTCCTGGTAGTGCTCCTCTACGTCACACTTGACCTGTCGGTGCCTACGATCCCGGGCGCCTTTGTGTTCGAGTCGGCCGATTCGATTGAGATCAGCAGTGGCCGCGCGGGTCAGGGCAAGGCCGCGACCTCCGTGCTGCCCGCACTGACCAGAGATTCGGTCGTTGTGTCGCCGCCTCTTGTCGTTTTCCGGGATCGTTTGGCGGCGACTAACAAGGTTGGGCTACTTGGTCACCCAGTACGGAACCGACTGCCACGGGCGACCCTCGATCCGGCTCCTCCCTCCAAAGACCCTCACTAGCTCCCCTCCGCTCGGTTGATCCTCGACGGCCCCGTTCTTGGGGGTCGCTCCGTCCATCTCACGGTTACGTCTCGCGGAGGGCGAGCCATGAAGGAAGGTTACGAAGGCATTGCGATCGGCGTGGTGATGCTGTTGGCTGCCTTGGTCCTCATCGCCATCACCAAGTTTCTCTTCTGAGTCTGCCAAACCGCACACGGTCACAGGAGGCGACCATGGCCAAAGTCGGACGGTTCGTCACTGATCCCAAGGCCGGCGCGTACTGCCGGATCACTCTCGACAGCGGGGAGAAGATCCTGGTCAATCACGAGGGGAGTGGCCTCAAAGACGGTAGGGTCGCGATCGATGTCTTGAAGTTCATGGGCTTTGGTTCCGACCGTATCTTTACCTGTGCCCTGGAGAGCCCGGAGGGCAGGGCCGCGCTCGCGCATTTGACCCGGGACGCCCGGTCAGGAAACGTCGAGGCGACGGCACTCGGTTCTTTCGTGGCCCACGTCAAGAGTTGCACGTCGGTCGCCGAGGTGAAAACCAGCTGTGCCGCGCTGATGTCGATCCGATAGGCCGACGGCAAGAGCGGCCCAGCAATGGAGTTCCGCGAGCTGTTGATAGGCCTCGTCCTCGTGTGGGTTGCGGCCAAGGTGGCCGGCGAGGGGATGGAGCGCATCGGCCAGACCGCCGTCCTTGGCGAGCTGCTGGCCGGGGTGCTGATCGGGCCCGGTGGCCTCGGACTCGTGCACGAATCGGACGTCCTGCACGCGCTGGCCGAACTCGGTGTCCTCATCCTCCTGTTCGAGGTGGGGTTGGAATCGGATCTCAACCAGTTGCTGCGGGCCGGCGCCCAAGCGACGCTTGTCGCAGTGGTCGGAGTGGTGCTGCCGTTGGCCCTCGGCCTGGGCGTCATGCGCCGGTTGGGCCACTCGGGGCTCGTGGCCGTCTTCGTCGGCGC
>JACORX010000289.1 GCA_016179165.1 Candidatus Rokuibacteriota bacterium
CGGCCATATTGAGCGCCTGTCGCACGCGCTTGTCCTTGAGCTGGGGCGACTCGCGGGCGTTGAGCAAGAGGCCGTGTGTGAGCGAGGAGAGCTCGGCGTAGACGCGCAGGTTCGCATCACCCTCGACGGTGGGCGCCAGCGGGAGGGGCAGGTTCAGCATCACGTCAATGTCGCCGCGCTGGAGCGCCGCCACCCGCGTGGCAGGATCGGGAATGACCTGCCAGACGATGCGCTGCGAGGGTGGCTTGGGCCCCCAGTAGCCGGGATTCGCTTCGAGGACCACGCGGTCGGTGCCGACCATCTCGAGCAGGCGATAGGGGCCCGTGCCGATGAAGCGACCGGTGACGAACTTGTCCTTGTATTCGGCCAGCCCCTTGGCGGGGGCCATGTTCATGGACTCGGCGGCGAGCCGCGCCGGCACCATGGGGTCGGGGAGCTTCGTCGTGATGCGCACGGTATAGGGATCGACCGCCGTCACCTCTTGCCCGAAGGACGGCGGCCAGGTCAGCTTGGCCAGCGTATTGAGCTTGGAGGTGATGGCCCGCTCGATGGTGAACTTGACCGAGTCGGCCGTGAAGTCCTCGCCATTGCTGAACTTGACGCCACGGCGCAGCTTGATCTCCCACGTGTTCGGATTGAGGTTTCGCCAGGATTCGGCGAGGAGCGGCTTGAGGTCCATGGTGACCGGGTCACGCGTGAGCAGACCCTCGCCCATGAGGTTGATGATCGAGCCGGTCAGCACCGAGCGGAACTGATGCGGGTCGATGGTCTCGGGCGGTGAGGGCAGCGCGATGGTCAGCGTGGGTTTGCGGGCTTGCGCCTGCGCGGCCCCGGGCGCGACGGCGGCAAGGACGGCGGCGGCCCCGGCATGCTTCAGCAGGTCACGGCGAGTCTGCATTGAAATCCTCCTGGAAGGTCGAAAGCCGGCCGGCCTCGATCCTATGAGGGTGCGCGTAGGCGACATCAAGGCCATGATCAGCCCGGTCCGGGGCCGGGGGGCACCGACGGCGGGGTGGCTGGCGCCGAAAGCCCCGCGCGTCGCGCATCGATGATCCCGCGGCCGGGCCACTCATCAACTGCGATCTTGCGCCAGCAACCGTGGGGCAGTCAAGACGCATCCTGCGCGGCAGCGTCCAAGCTTCCCAGTATCAAACCATAACTCCGCTCTTCTCCAGCAAGGATGAACGATATCGCGGCCATCGGAAGACAAATTCGTTCCTTTGGGGAAGGCTCTCGCTTCCGTTGTCCGCGAAATCCTTCAGCTCGGTCGGAGAAGAGCGGAGTTATGTTCAAATCCGGCCCTTGACGCGGATGTCCATTCGGTTGTACAGTCCGATGGGCATCAGGAGGGATGAGATGACACAACTGACGATCTCTGAGGCACGCAAGGGGTTTCTGAGTCTACCGGCGAGGCTTGCCAGGGCGCCGGAGCGCGCCCTGACGATCACGCGCCATGGGGAACCCGTCATGGCCGTGATGTCGGCGGACCTATTTGAGAGCATCATCGAGATGCTCGACATACTGGGCGACGCCGAGGGGACGGCCGCTCTCCGCGAGAGCATCGAGGACCTGAAGCGCGGCCGCCTGGTCGACCACGCCGCGGTCGGGCGGCGCCTCGGGCTGTAACAAACCAGCGCCGGAGTCCCCAGGAAAGGCGCCAAGTCATGGCGACCCCGACCTACACGGTTCGGTGGACGAAGACCGCAGTCAAACGGCTGGAGCCGATCCCCGACAAGCGCATTCAGCGGGCGATCTACACAAGGGCAGGACAGCTCGACCACGACCCCGAGCAACAGGGTATCGCTCTCCTCGGAGAGTTCACGGGGTTCCGCCGCGTTGAGGCCGTCGGCAAGCGTTACCGGATCATCTATCGGGTTGAGCGCGACGAGGTCGCGGTGGCCATCGTCCTGGCCGGACTCCGGAAGGCCGGTGACAAGCGCGACGTGTACGCCCTGGCGAAGAAGCTCTTGAAGCAGGGGTTGCTGCGGTAGACTCCCCGATCACGCGCGCGAGCCCCAGCTATAGCCCGTCCCTGCACTTGTCCTTGAGCTGCCGAGGTCACCGACGGCCTGGTCGGTCTGCTTCTTCTCGGCCTCGCGCTGCTGCTGCCGCCCGGCCTCGCGCCGGGCGGCCGCCTTCTTGCTCGCTGCCGACCTGCGAAAGTCTACGAACTGCCTGCGCCGGCGAGCATGCGGCGCCGGGACCCGCGGTAGAGGAGCCGGTGCACCTCGGGCCGCGGCGTGCCATGTTGCCTTCCTTACTTCTCCGCGGTCCGCAGGGCGGCGGAGCCGCCATTGACCTTGATGCGAGCCGTCTCGCGCAGGGCCCGGCCGTCCCACGCGAACACTTGCACGTCCTTCTCCACCATGTTGCCCACGAGCACGGTCTTGCCGTCCGGCGAGAACGCCGCGCCCTGCGACCAGTGACCGATGGGCGCCTCGGCGACCTTCGCGAGCGACGTGCCGCTGACGCGCAGCATCACGAGCTTGCCGTTGTCGTTGTAGAAGGGCGAGCTCTTCGCCTTGTTGCTCCCGTTCATCACCACCACGGCGACGTGCTGGCTGTCGGGCGACACCTTGATGCCCTCCGGCGTCTGCCCGACGGTGAGCGTCTCCACGACCCGCGGGGGGGTCGCCTTGAGGTCGATCAGGCTGACGGTGTCGGCATCGCCCTGCCCTCGCCCGATGTTGGCGACGGCCGCGAACGCGCCGTTCGACGCGATGTCGATGCCGTACGGCCGCAGCCCGGCGTTCAAGTCGCGCTTCGTGTGCTCCACCTTCGTGCCGTCGATCGACAGCACGGAGATGCGGTCGTCGCCATCGCGGCTCACCAGGGCGAGCTTGCCATCCGGGGCGATGGTGACGTGGCTCACGCCCGACTTCGCATCGGCGATCGTGACTTTCCCCGCCGGCGTCACGGTCTTCCCCCGGATCGTGAACACCGACACGGTGCCTTCCGCCCGATTCGCCACGAGCGCCAGCGTTCCCTGCCGGTTGATCGACAGCCCGGCGGGCGACGCGCCGGCCTCGAGGGTTGCGATCACCGCCGGCGGGTTGGCCTTGAGATCGATGACGGACACCTTGTTGTCGGGCACCTGTTTGGTCGGGTCGGCGGGATCGATCTTCTGCGCCGCCGTGACGAGCGCAAGGCTTTCATCGGGCGTGAGCGCCACGCTCAGCGGCGGGCCCACGACGCTCGCCGGCGCCCTGGTCTCGGCGACCACGCGCGGCGGGCTGGCCGCGAGGTCGATGATGGTCACGGTATCGGGCGCCGGATTCGGGACGACTTTCACGGAGCCGTTGTCCAGCACCACCTTGTTGTCGTTCACCGAGATCGCAAGTTGCGCGTGCGCGGCGGGGACGACGGCAACGAGACCGAGCAACACCATGAGCACAACGCTGAGCAGGTGCATGAGACCCTCCCTGACGCTTAGTGGTGCGACGGAACGGTGTTGGCCAGCACCGCGTACGCGAGCTGCTCGAGCTCCTGGCGCGGCGCGCGGGCGACAGAAAGGCCATGATCAGACCGGGCCGGAGCCGGCGGGCGCCGACGGCGGGGTGGCCGGCGCCGAGAGACCCGCGCGTCGTGCATCCGTTGATCCCGCAGCCGGGCCAGTCATCAGCTGCGATCTTGCGCCGGCGACCGCGGGGCAGTCAAGGACGCGTTCTTCAGGGGCAGAGTCCAACCCCGAGACTGGGACTCATGACCGGTGGGAGGGGGCGGCAGCGCACAGGGCGATGCGCCGCAGCCGGCCGCCGCAGCCCGGGCACGCGAGCACGTCGATCCCGACGGCCAGGCGCATCAGGGGGGCCCAGGCCCAGTAGCGCGGGTCGCGTGAGGCTCCGCGCTCAGCCCGCCGGGCGGCCGCCTCCTCGCTCGCCGCCGATCTGCAAAAGCCTACGATCTGCCGGCGCCGGCGGGCAGGTGGGGCCAGGACAAGGTCATCTACGCGCCCATCTGGGAGCTGGCCTTCCTGAACGGCGTGGGGCTTCGCGTCCAGGAGTCGGGCCTCGGCCTCATCTCCGGTCACGCCTACTCGGCGCCTTACGAGGGCGTCACGCTGAAGGGAAAGTAGCCCGCGAGGGTCCGGAGGGAGAGGCCGCCGGTGGAGGCGCGCCGGTCGATCACTCGATGACCTGGTCCGCGCGGAGGGGGATCGACGGCGGGACGGTGAGACCGAGCGCCGTCGCCGTGCGCATGTTGAGCGCCAACTCGAACTTCGTCGGCTGCTCGGCCGGGAGGTCCGCGGTCTCGGTCCTCATGAAGATCTTGTGCAGGTCGGTGGCGGCTCGCTAGAGGTCAGCCAGGCTAGCCCCCGAACGGCTCGAGATCGAATCGCACGGAGCGGCGCAGCAGTTCGAAGTCCTTCACGTTGTCCGTGACAATCGAGGCGCCGATCTGTCGCGCGGAGAGGGCGATAAGCGCATCGTTCCACAGGCTCGCGATCTTGACTCGCAGCCCCGGCTCGCGCTGTCGGATATCCCCCAAGACATCGCCCGCGAGGTTCCAGGATCGCGCATCCGGGGTTACGATTCGCCCCAGCCGGTCGAACTGATCGACCAACTCGAGCACGGACCGCCGCCCGGTCTGATCCGTGGCCCCCGCCCGCAGCTCCGCCGAGACGACCGAAGCCAGAAAGGTGCGCGGCGCCCTTTCGCGAATCCGAGCGAATGCGACGCCATTGACCCCTTCCCGGAGCGCCGCCACGTACACGTTGGTGTCGAACACCACCCATCTACCTGCGGGCATCGAGGTCCTCGATGTGCCCACGTCCCTTCACCACGAAGCTGCGCAGCGCCTCGACCAGGGCCGCCTCGTCGGCGACCAAGTCCAGTGCCCGATGGATGGTCTCGGTCTCGGTGCGCGTCCCGAGGATCCGCCGAGTCCGCTCCAGCTTGGCCACGTCGATCCGGTAGTTCTTCCGTTGAACCCGCGCCTGCCCGCTCCTGCTCATCTTGATCGCCATTCGGCACCTCCTTTCCGATCTGTACAGACTTACTATATCATGCGTCTGTACTCCAGATGCTCGTCGGGCACGCCGCAGGCGGCCTGGGGCACCGCGCCGACCTGCGAAATGCTCGGATCTGCCGGGCCGTGCCTCGGTAAGCCGATTGGACTAGGATAGCGGCCGATGGACCATATTGGGGTGCGTTGATGGACCGACGGGTGTTCATCTCCGAGATTACTTTCGGCCTCCTCGCCGCGCCGCTCGCCGCCAAGGCGCAGCAAGCGGGGAAGGTTCTGCCTGGGGACCCCGCTCCGCGTAAAGTAATCCTTGAACTCCAGCAGGCGCTCGCTCACGCGATTGATCGCTTCCAAGCCATGGACGAGGCAGGTGTGCTGAGCCACGTCTCCGACCACTATCGAACCGACGCTCTCACGAAGGCTGCCATCCTTGAGCAACTTCGTGTGATGTTTGCGCTCTACGACAC
>JACORX010000288.1 GCA_016179165.1 Candidatus Rokuibacteriota bacterium
GACCATGGCCGCCGGCAGCGTGATCTTCGGCGCCGCGCCCGTGATGGAAGTGGCCTTCGCGGGCCGCCTGCTGGTGGGCCTAGGCGCCTCGGTGATGCTCATCGCCTCGCTGCGCCTGGCGTCGGAGTGGTTCCGCCCCCACGAGTTCGCGACGGTCGCAGGATCGAGCCAGAGCATCGGCGCCATCGGGGCGATCGTCGGCACAGGGCCGCTCGCCCTCCTCGTCGAGGCGATCGGCTGGCGCTGGTCGTACGTCGGTATCGGCGGCGTCACCCTCGTCCTCGCGGTGGCCTGCTTCGTCTTCATCCGCGACAAGCCGGAGGACATGGGCCTGCCGCGGATCGCCGAGGGGCCTCACGCTCCCGCGCCGTCTCTGCGCGAGACGCTCATGGCCATGCCGGCCATCGCCGCCAACCCGAGGTCCTGGCCCATCCTGCTCCTCGGCGCCACAATGTACGGCTCCTTCGTGCCCTTCTTCGGTCTCTGGGGCGTGCCGTATCTCACCCAGGTTTACGGCCTGTCGCGCGTGGCCGCCTCCAACGTGCTCATGATGACCGCTGTCGGGCTGGTTATCAGCGCGCCCTTGAGCGGCTGGGTCTCCGATCGCTGGCTGGGACTCCGGCGGCCGCCGCTCATCGCGGCGACGGCGCTCTACGCCGCCGTCTGGGCCCTCATCACGCTCCCGCGGGCGCCGGTGCCGCTCGGCTGGCTCGGCCCGCTCTGCTTCCTCCTGGGTTTCGCCTCGGGAGGCGTCTCGCTCGTCTTCGCCTGCATCCGCGAGGTCAACGACCCGCGCCATGTGGGTGTGGCGCTGGGCTGCCAGAACCTGCCGGTGTTCCTGGGCTTCGCCCTCATGCAGTGGCTGACCGGCGTGCTCCTCGACGCGAACTGGGCGGGCGCGATGGCCGCTGGGAGCCGCGTCTACCCGCTCGCGGCCTACCGCGCCGCCTTCACGCTCTGCTTCGGCGTCGCCGTCGCCTCCTTCGTCATGGCGTGGCTCACCACGGAGACACGCTGCCGCAATGTCTGGGCGCCGGCTCACCCTCACGCCTGAGGGCGTCCTCCTCGCCTACCGCCACGGGATCTTCCCGATGGCGGACGAGCGCTCGGGCGACATCCTCTGGTTCCGGCCCGACCCGCGCACGATCATCCCCCTCGACGGCTTCCACGTGTCGCGCTCGCTCGCGCGGACCGTCAGGCGCGCCACCTTCGAGATCCGCGTGGACACCGACTTCGAGGGCGTCATGCGCGGCTGCGCCGACAGGCCTGAAGGCACGTGGATCTCCGAGCGCTTCGTCGAGGTCTACGGCGCGCTCCACCGGGCGGGCCAGGCTCACAGCGTCGAAGCGTGGCGGTACGGGCGGCTGGCTGGGGGCGTCTACGGGCTGGCGCTGGGAGGCGCCTTCATGGCGGAGAGCATGTTCCACCGCGAGAGGGACGCCTCGAAGGCGGCGCTGGCGGCGCTCGTCGGCCGTCTCCGCGAGCGGCGCTTCACCCTGCTGGACGTCCAATACCTCACGCCGCACCTCGAGAGCCTGGGCGCGGTCGAGATCACGCGCTGGGAGTACGAGCGGAGGCTCGAGCAGGCGCTCGCCCTCCCCTGCGCCTTCACCTGATCCCCCTCGCCCTGCCCTCTCCCCAAAGGGGAGAGGGAGAATTCCGACCCCCTCGCCCCCGAAGGGGGAGAGGGCTGGGGTGAGGGGCGCTTAGACTACTTCGTCTTTCCGGGACAGGACTTCGCCGAAGCGGGAAAGCGCCGGCGGCGGCAGCGTCTTGTAGACCTCGTCGATCCGCAGATTGATCTCGTGGTTGGCCAGAGCGAAGAGGCTCCGGCCCTCCGCGTCGCCCTCGACGAGGAAGGGCCCGAGCTTCTCCACCTCGAGCACCCAGCACGCCTGGGCGATGCCCAGCTCCTTCAGCCAGTGGACGTCGAGCACGCGCTTGATGCTGCGGCCGTACATCGCGCCGAGCCCGTAGCCGACGGTCGTCAGGTAGACTGCGCCGTGAGGCACGAACCACTCGCGATAGGCCAGCTCGGTCAAGCCCGCCTTGCCCACGATCGTCTTGGCGCCCGAGCGCTCGAACCAGACCGACATGGATTTGCCGAATCGGAAGCTGGCCGTGGCCGTGACGGCCTCGACCGAATAGGAGCCGTCGGGGCGCACCGAGGCCGCGGGCGAGCAGTGGAAGTTGACGTTGGTCAGCTCGCGGAGGCCCGCCGGCAGCGGCAGCCCCTTGTCCACGACCTGGCGGTAGACGCCCTCGCGCGCCGTGTAGAGCGCGCCCGAGAGATAGACCACGTCGCCGAGCTTCAGCGAGCGGATGGCCTCGGCGGAGACGGGAGTGCTGAGGTGGACTTCGTCCATCCGGACGTCGTCGAGCCGCCGGATCTCCTTCATTCGATCCCCTGACGGCGGTAGTAGTCGGTGAACCACTGCGGATCGGTCCTGAAGGCCACGGTCCCGCTCGGAAACACCCGCGCGGTCGAGCGGCGGGAGGACAGGCAGAACTGGTGGATGGCGATCGGCATGCCGCCCGTGTGCGTGTGCGCCAGTTCCACGTGCGTCGCCACCACCATGGAGGTGCCGGCAAAGCCCATGGCGCCGATGCCGATGTGATTGCCGAGCGCCGTCAGCTCCTGCTCCAGCGCCGCGGCCGCGGGATCCGGGCTACGGCTGCCGACCGCGCGGAGGCACGCGGCCTCCTTCCCGAGGCGCATGCAGGTGTCCTTCGAGCCGCCGATGCCCACGCCCACGATGGCGGGTTGGCAGGCGAGCCCGCGCTTGCCTGACTCGATCAGCGTGTCCACGAAGAAGCGCTTGATGCCGGGGATGCCGTCGCCGGGGAAGAGCATGCGCCAGTCGGTACCGAAGAGCCCGCCCTTGTGCACCGTCGTCACGTCCAGCCAGTCGCCACCGGGCTCGATCGAGTAGGTCACCTCGGGGGCGTGATAGCCGACGTTGTTGTTGTGGTCTTCGCGCGTGAGCGGGTGAACGCGATTCGGGCGGAGCGGGATCGAGGCCGTGGCGTCCGCCGTCGCGCGGCGCAGCGCCTTCTCGAGCCCGACGAGGCCGCCCTCCACCGCCGCCTCGTTGCCGAGCTTGACGTAGTAGCGCGGCAGCCCCGTATCGGCGCACATGGGGCGGCGCTCGGCCGTGGCGATGTCCCAGTTGGCGAGCATCTCGTCGAGGACGAAACGGGCGAGGCGGCTCTTCTCCCGGTCGCGCGCCAAGCGGACGCCCTCGCGGTAGTCCGGCGGGATGTCGATGGCCGCGCGCGCCATCAGCTCGCGGGCGGTGTCTTCGATCAGCTTGGCGGGGATGGCAGGCATGTGCGCTTGATGTTCTCAGCCCTCGCCTCGCCGCTCTGCAGAGAGTCTCAGCTCGAACTGCGGCGCTCGTCCCGGCGGAGCTTGTACTCGATGGAGTCGACGAGGGCCTGCCCTGTGTCCTCGATGATGTTGTCGGCCACTCCCACAGTCCCCCACGTTTCATCGCCGTCGCCGGAGGTGATGAGCACGCGCGTCTTGGCCGCCGTGCCCTTGGACTCGTCGAGGATGCGCACCTTGTAGTCGAGCAAGCTCATCTCGCGCAGGTTCGGGTAAAACTCCTGGAGGGCCTTTCTGAGCGCGTGATCGAGCGCATTGACGGGGCCGTGGCCTGAGGCGGCCGTGTGCTCGGCGATGCCCTTGACCTTGAGCCGTACCGTCGCTTCCGCGACCGGCTCGGCGTCACCGCGCTCCTCTTCGACGATGACGCGGAAGCCGTCGAGGTCGAAGTAGGGCTTGTGGTTGCCGAGCGCGCGCTCCATCAGGAGCTCGAAGGACGCCTCAGCGCCCTCGAACTGGAAGCCCTCGTCCTCCATGCGCTTCAGCAGCTCGAGGATGCGGCGCGCCTCGGGCGTGTTCTTGTCGAGGTCGATGCCGTACTCCTTGGCCTTCCAGAGGATGTTCGACTGCCCCGCCAGCTCCGAAACCAGCACCCGCCGGTGGTTGCCCACCGTTTCCGGGTCGACGTGCTCGTAGGTCTCCGCGTGCTTGAGGACGGCCGAGACGTGGATCCCGCCCTTGTGGGCGAAGGCCGAGTCGCCGACGTAGGGCTGCGAGCCCCACGGCTTGCGGTTGGCCAGCTCGGAGACGAAGCGCGACACGTCGCGCAGCTCTCGCAGGTTCGCCGATGGGATACAGTCGAGACCCATCTTCAGCATCAGGTTGGGAATGATCGAGACGAGGTTGGCGTTACCGCAGCGCTCGCCGTAGCCGTTCATCGTCCCCTGGACGTGGTTGACGCCTTCGGAGACTGCCGCGAGGGTATTCGCCACGGCGCACTCGGTGTCGTTGTGGACGTGGATGCCGAGCGGCGACTCGGGCTTGACGTGCTTCTTGACCTCCCGGATGATCTCGACGATCTCGTGGGGCAGGCCGCCGCCGTTGGTGTCGCAGAGCACGAGACAGTGAGCGCCCGCGGCCTCCGCCGCCGTGAGCGTGGCGAGCGCGTACTCGCGGTTCTTCTTGAAGCCGTCGAAGAAGTGCTCGGCGTCGTAGATGACCTCCTCGAAGTGCTTGAGGAGGTAGGCGACCGAGTCGCCGATCATGGCGATGTTCTCTTCCAGCGTCGTCCCAAGCGCGTGCGTCACGTGCAGGTCCCACGACTTGCCGAAGATGGTGACGACGGGCGGCCCCGCTTCGACCAGCGCCTGGATGTTGCTGTCCTCCTGCGGCCGCACGCCCGGGCGGCGCGTCGAGCCGAAGGCGGTGATCTTGGCGGTCTTGAAGACGGCGTCCTGGACGCGCTTGAAGAAGCGCAGGTCCTTGGGATTCGAGCCCGGCCAGCCGCCCTCGATGTAGTGGATGCCGAGGGCGTCGAGGCGCTGGGCTATGCGGACCTTGTCCTCCATGGAAAAGGACACGCCCTCACCCTGGGTGCCGTCGCGCAGCGTCGTATCATAAACCTTGATTTCCCTGGACATGGGACGCCCATCATCCCTCCGTCCCCGCCAGGGTGTCAAGTTTCGCCGGGCTACTGGCGGCCGATCGCCTTGGTCAATTCGGTCAGCAGCACAATCCTGCCGTGGAGCGGCAGGATCTGGTCCACACCCAGGCCGAGTCGTTTGATGTTGTCGTCCAGGTTAACGGATAACGGATTCACCGTCGTGGGCGGCGGCGCGTTCGGCGGCGCCGGCGTGTAGGCGTCGACCTCGATCAGGAACCGCTCCTTCGGCAGGTAGACCATCAGGAGCCCGTCGCAGTGGGTGCTGTTCGCCATGAGGTGGATCTCCACCGTCCGCGCGCCGTCGCTGAGCGTCCGGCGATCGCGCACGCCCTCCACGCTCGGCGCCCGCCGCGCCTTCGCCTGGAGGTCAGGCGTCATGGTCGCCGGCGCGGCCAGGGCCCGCTCGAAGAAGGCCCGGCTCGACTCGTGCGTGATCACCGTCACACCCTCGGCCGCGAACGCGCGGAGACCGCCCGAGTGGTCGAAGTGGTGGTGGCTGTTGATGACGTAGCGGATCGGCTTGCCCGGAACCAGCTTGCGCGCCTCGGCGAACACGGCTGTCGAGCGCTCGTCGTTGAGCGGGCCCTCGACGACGATCGCGTGGTCCTTCATCTCGATCACCACGCTGTGATGGCTGCCGCCGGCCAGGTACCAGATGCCGGGCGCCGGCTGCTCTGTGACGATGCGCGCGTACGGCGTCACCGCCTGGCGGATATTGTCGGGCACCTGGATGTCGGCGACCGTGTTGGGCCGGAC
>JACORX010000034.1 GCA_016179165.1 Candidatus Rokuibacteriota bacterium
AGGCGCCGGTGACGGCGAGCGCCAGGCCGGGCAGGGTGCCCATGACGCCCGCCATGCCGACGAGGATCGGCACGACGAGCCCGGCGCCGATCGTGCCGAGGTAAAAGCCCAGCGCCGCCCGGCCCCCCGTCAGCTCGGCCACCGAGCGCCGCGCGGCCGGGCTCGTGTCGCGCATCACGCTCAGGTAGAAGCCCAGCATGACGGCGGCCGACACCGCCACCCAGAGCTCGATCAGCTCCATCCAGCGCGTGTCGGCGAGGCCGCCGGACAGCGGCAGCGCGACGAGCAGCAGGGCCAGCCCGCCCCGGATGGCGTAGGTGGCGTAGAGCACGGGCAGGAGCGGGGAGTTCCAGAAGGGCACGCCCTTGGACGCCGCGTAGACATTGCCCTTGTAAACGATGACGATCGCCGCCCCGGCGACGGCGAGGGTCTGGGCAAGCGAGCGGAGCGCGCCCCCCGGGAGAAGGAGCGTCGGGATAGCGCCCGCCATGAACAGGTTCATGCCGACGAAGCCGCGGGCGATCCACGAGGTGCGCACGCGCAGCATCCGCCAGAAGCGCTCGGGATGGCCGAGGAAGAAGAGGTGGGCGAGGCCGGCGGCGGCCATGGCGGAGACGGCAAGGACCAAGCCCGGCCGGTAGCCGAGCCAGAGCGAGAACAGCCACGTGCCGGCGCCGACACCGGACAGGAAGTGGCCGAGGATCAGCAGCACGCCGCGGCCCTCCACCCAGTGGCGCTGGGGCCGGAAGGTGGCGCCGAGATCGGCGAGGAGGCGGTCGTGCCGGACGGTACTCTGCATGGCTCGGGCCTCCATCACGCGGGCGGCAGGTAGTAGACGTTGGGCCGGGTGCCCAGCTCGGGCTGGAGTTGCTCGCCGCCGCGCAGGCGGATCAGGTGCGAAATCTCGCTCTGCGGATCGTCGAGATCGCCGAAGGTGCGGGCGCGGGTGGCGCAGTTCGCCACGCACGCGGGCTCGAGTCCCTTGCCCACGCGGTCGACGCAGAAGTTGCACTTCATCACCACGCCCACGTCCTCGGCGGAGTACTTCGCGTGCTCGAATGGGGTCAAGCCCTGGCCCGGATAGTACTCGCCCTCCGCCTCGTTGTAGTAGCGGGCGCCGTAGGGGCACGCCTGGATGCAGGCGCGACAGCCGACGCACATGTCCTTGTGCACGTCCACCACGCCGCCCTCGCGGTAGTGGGAGGCGCCGGTGGGGCAGGCGTCGACGCAGGGCGCGTCCGTGCAGTGGAAGCAGAGGAGCGGGAGGAACACGAGCTGGGTGTTCGGGTACGTACCGAACTCGCGCTTGACCACCCGCGCGAAGAAGACACCCGGCGGCGTGCCGTGCTCGGCTTTGCAGGAGAGCTGGCAGCCGAAGCAGCCGATGCAGCGCTTGAGGTCGATCACCATTCCGTATCTCATGGGACGATCCGGAGCTTCACGCAGGTGTCGAGGTTGAGGTTGACGGGGCTGCCGTGCTGCCAGTCGACCTCGAGGAGATCGTTGAACATCACGCCCTTGCCCGCGGCGATGGGGAGCGTCTTGGCCCAGTGGCCGGCGCACCCGCCGATGCCCACACCCTCCGGGTGAACCGTCTCCGTCAGCCGCACCCGCCCGCGCACGCGCCGGCCGTGAGGCGACTCGAGCCAGACCTCCTGCCCGTCGCGAAGCCCCTTCCGGCGTCCCGTCGCGGCGTTGATCGCGATCGTGTAGGAATACGGGTCCAGCCGGGCCGCCTCGTCGAGCCACGGGTTCTCGTTGGTGAACGAGTTCGTGTGCAGGGTGTCGCGGTAGTAAAAGCCCCAGAGGTCGAACGACGGGTCGGCGACCTCGTGGGACGGACACGGGAGCCAGCGCGGCAGCGGGTCGTACCAGGCATCATCCCAGGTGAGCCGCCCGCCGGCGACCTTCTTGGCCTTGGCGTTGAGGTCGACCAGGAACTCCCAGTAGATCGGCACGCGCACGTCGAGGAACGGCCGCCAGTACGTCTCCTCGACGCGCTTGGGCCAGGAGATCACCCCGTGCTCCTTGAACCAGGCGAGGCCGCGCTCGTCGCCGAAGTGCGACTTGAGCTCGCGATCGCAGATCTCCTCGTAGGTGTAGCGGGTCTTCCAGTCGAGCCGATGCTTGCCGTCGAGTCGCAGGTGCGTGGTGGCGATCGCGTTCCACTCCTCGCGAATGCCGACGCGGTCGACGATCTCAACGAGGACCTCGGCGGCCTGGCGCCGCTCGCCCTCGGGCGCCACTACCGGCTGGCGGATCGGCCAGCTCCACTCGCCGGGGCCGGCCGGGTGGTTGAAGATGAAAGGGACGTTCGGCCGCGAGTCGTACGACTCCAGGTACGAGGTGTCGGGCAGGACGACGTCCGCGAACTCCGAGAACTCCGTGATCGTGAGGTCGAAGGAGACGATGAAGGGGATCCGCTTGAGCGTCTCCGCCACCGTGTCGCTGTTGCCGACGGAGAGGAGGGAGTTCGCACCGTAGTTGATCATCACCTCCGGCCGGTACGGGAGGTCGAAGCGGCGCCAGAGGTCCTCCTGGTC
>JACORX010000296.1 GCA_016179165.1 Candidatus Rokuibacteriota bacterium
ACCAGGGCCTCCGGTCGGAGAACGCGCCGATCATGGCGTTCAGCGTCGCCGAGGACGAGCTGCGCGGCATGGACACCTCCTCGCTGGTCGGCCATCTCGCGGCCTGGAACTACTACCAGTCCGTCGACACACCGCAGAACAAGAAGTTCATCCAGGCGTTCAAGAACTACGCCGAGAAGAACAAGCTGCCCGGCGGCTCCAAGCGCGTCACGGACGACCCGATGGAGGCGGCCTACTTCGGCGTCTACATCTGGAAGCAGGCTGTCGAGAAGGCCAAGTCCTTCGACGTGGCCGCGGTCCGCAAGGCCGTCTACGGCCAGACCTTCCTGGCGCCGGGCGGCCAGATCAAGATGGACGAGGCCAACCACCACACCTACAAGCCGGTCCTGATCGGCGAGATCCTCAAGGACGGCCAGTTCAAGGTCGTCTCGCGCTCGAAGGGGCTGGTCAAGGCCGAGCCGTGGAGCAAGTACACGAGCCCAGACAAGGGATGCGACTGGGTCAAGCAACAGGGCACGTATCAAAAGAAGGCCTAGCCACGCGCGTGTTCATTCGTCTGCTGTTGGCGCTCGCGCTGCTGCCGGGGCTCACCGCTCCGGCAGCGGCGCAGGGCGCGACCTCGTCACCGGCGCCGGAGATCGTCAAGGCCATCGCCGAGGTCGCTTCGAGCGACGCCGCCGTGCAGGAGGGGGCGGCTGTCGCGCTCGGCAAGACCGGCGACCGCACACTGCTGCCGCTGCTGGAGGCCCTTCGAGAGGGCAGCGTCTATGTCCGTTCGCTGCCGGGCGGAAAGAAGGAGACCGTCATCGTCGGGGACAAGGTCAACGAAGGCGACAAGACCCTGGTCCCGCTCTTTACCGCCTACGGCCGCGAGCCCATCCGGAGCGCTGACGGCAAACCGCTTCTTGCCGACCTCTCCAAGCTCCAGGAGGTTCCGACAGGGCGCAGCCTGCGACTCGTCCTCAGGCCGCTGATCGATGCATTCTCGGGAACGACGCAGCTGGCCGACCCGGACTGGACGGTTCGGCAGGCGGCAGCAGTGAAGATGGGCAACGGCGGGGATGCCGGAGCGCTCCCGGCCCTGACCGACGCCCTCGCGAAAGAGAAAGACAGGTGGGTGCGTTACGCGATCGAGGAAGCGATTGCGCTCATCCAGCTGAAGTCGGGCTCTCCGGCCGAGCGCGTCAATGCCGCCACCAGGCTCGGCGCCCTCGGCGGCGGCGACGCGCTCGATCGGCTTCGAGAGTTAGCGAATGCCGCCGACGCACCGCCCGCTCTCAAACAGGCCGCGGCGGATGCCGTCAAGCGGGTCGAGCGCTGGTCGCTCCTGACCCAGACGATCCAGGTCATGTTCCAAGGGGTGTCGCTGTCCTCCATCCTGCTCCTGATGGCGCTCGGCCTCGCCATCATCTTCGGCCTGATGGGCGTCATCAACATGGCGCATGGCGAGCTGATGGCGCTCGGCGCTTACGCCACCTACGTGACGCAGGGGTGGTTCCAGGGGCACGCTCCGGGATTCTTCGGGTACTACTTCCTTGTGGCGCTCCCGCTGTCCTTCCTCGTCGCGGGCGCGGCCGGCTTCGCCCTCGAACGCGGCGTGATCCGCTTCCTCTACGGCCGGCCGCTCGAGACCCTTCTGCTGACCTGGGGCATCAGCCTCATGATCCAGCAGGGGCTGCGCCTCTGGTTCGGCGCGGCGAACGTGGACGTGATTTCGCCCACGTGGCTTTCAGGCGGTCTGCCGGTGATGGTGGGGATCCAGCTGCCCTATAACAGGCTCTTCATCATCGGGCTCGCGACCGTCGCCGTGGCGGCGATGTATCTCCTGCTCTTCAAGACCGACGCGGGCCTGCGGGTCCGCGCGGTGACGCAGAATCGCGGCATGGCGGCCTGCCTCGGCGTACGCTCCCGCCGCGTGGACGCCCTCACGTTCGCCCTCGGCGCGGGGCTGGCCGGTATCGCCGGCTGCGCGCTGACCCAGATCGGCAACGTGGGGCCGGAACTCGGCCAGAACTACATCGTCGACTCCTTCATGGTGGTCGTGACGGGGGGCGTCGGCAAGCTCCTCGGGACCATCCTGGCCGCGCTCGGCATCGGCGGGCTCAACAAGATCATCGAGCCGGGTTTCGGCGCCGTCTTCGGGAAAGTCGCGATCCTCGTCGTCGTGATTGTGTTCATCCAGCGGCGTCCGTCCGGGCTTTTCGCGGCGAAGGGACGCTATGCGGACTCGTGAGCGCTGGACGTTCCTCGCCGCGGCCGTCCTGCTTGTCGTGGTGCTGCCCGCGCTGAACGCGCTGCCTCAGGGCTCGCCGTTCCGCGTCTCCAACTTCACGCTGAACCTCTTCGGCAAGTACCTGACGTACGCCATCTTGGCGCTGGGGATCGATTTAATCTGGGGCTATGCGGGCGTGCTCTCGCTCGGCCACGGCGTCTTCTTCGGTCTCGGCGCCTACGCCATGGGCATGCACCTCATGCTCGAGATCGGGGCCAAGGGCGTGTACCAGAACGTGCTGCCGGACTTCATGGTCTGGAACCGCGTGACGGAGCTGCCGCTGTTCTGGAGGCCCTTCAAGAGCGCCCTGTTCACTCTGCTGGCGGTGGTTCTCGTTCCCGGCATCGTTGCAGCGGTCTTTGGTTTTCTCACCTTCAGGAGCCGGATCCGGGGCGTCTACTTCTCGATCATCACCCAGGCGCTGGCGCTCTGCGCCTGGCTCACGTTCAATCGCAACACGATGAACCTCGGCGGCACCAACGGCCTCTCCGGCTTCAAGACCATGTTCGGGTTTCCGCTCAATGAGGCGAGCACCCAGCGCGGGCTCTACGTCGCCACCGCCCTGTGCCTCTGCGGCGCGTACGTGCTCTGCAGGTGGATCGTGCGCTCTCCGGCGGGCAGGGTCCTGGTCGCCATCCGCGACAGCGAGACGCGCGTGCTCTTCTGCGGGTATTCTCCGGCGGCGTTCAAGCTCTTCGTCTTCACCGTGTCGGCGGCCCTCGCGGGGGTGGCGGGCGCGCTGTACGTCGGGCAGGTCGGCATCATCACGCCCGCGAGGATCGGGGTGCTGCCGTCCATCGAGATGATCATCTGGGTCGCGGTGGGCGGGAGGGGAACGCTCATCGGGCCGGTCGTCGGGGCCTTCGGCGTCAACTGGCTCCAGAGCCTCCTGACGACGCACTACCCGGATCTCTGGATCCTCGCGCTGGGCGGGATGTTCGTGGCCGTCGTCCTCTTCGTCCCTGACGGCATCGTGGGCACGGCGCAAAAGCTGATGGCGCGCTTCGGCGGGGCCAAGACACCCGAGGCCGCGGCGGCCCGGAGTGAAGAGGCCAAGGCCGTAGAGATGACCTCGCGATGACCGTCGGCGCTTCGCCGGGGGGCTCCATAATTTATCTCGAGGACGTCACCGTCGACTTCGACGGCTTCAAGGCGCTCAATGGGCTCAACTTCTACATGGACTACAAGGAGCTGCGGGTCGTCATCGGGCCCAACGGGGCCGGCAAGACTACGCTTCTCGACGTGATCTCCGGCAAGGTCCGGCCGAGCGCGGGGCGGGTGATCTTCGGCCGCAACATCGACCTCGTCGGACGGCGTGAGAACGAGATCGCGGGGCTCGGCATCGGGCGAAAGTTCCAGACGCCGTCCGTCTTCGCCAACCTCATGGTGAGGGAGAACCTCGAGTTGGCGCTCGCGCGCTCGAGCAAGGGCGTGTTCCCCACGCTCAAGGCTCGGCTCAGCGGGGAGCAGCGGGAACGGCTCGACGCCACCCTCGACAGCATCGGCCTCCTCGGTCAGGCGGGGACCCGGGCCGGCGGGCTTTCCCACGGGGAGAAGCAGTGGCTCGAGATCGGCATGGTCATGGTCCAGGACGCTGAGCTCCTCCTCGTGGACGAGCCCGTCGCCGGCATGACCGACGAGGAGACCGAGAAGACCGGGCGGCTGCTGGAGGGAGTCGCGGAGGAGCGGGCGGTCCTCGTCATCGAGCACGACATGGAGTTCGTTCGCCGGATCGCGCGCACGGTCACGGTGCTTCACGAGGGCGGGGTGCTGTGCGAGGGGCCGGTGGACAAGATCCAGAGTGACGAGCGTGTGATGGAGGTCTACCTGGGCCGGAGCCGCGACGCCGATGCTTGAGATCGGGGGCCTCGACGTCGCCTACGGCGAGAGCCAGGTGCTCTGGGACGTCTCGCTCCACGTGCCCGCGGGCGGGGTCATGTGCCTGATGGGCCGGAACGGCGTCGGCAAGACGACGCTCCTCAAGAGCATCATGGGGCTCCTGCCGGCGCGCTCGGGGCGCGTCGTCTTCGACGGCAGGGACCTGCATCGTCTCCGGCCGGAGGAGCGGGCCGCCTGCGGCATCGGCTACGTGCCGCAGGGACGCGAGATCTTCCCGAACCTGACCGTGGCGGA
Organism: Candidatus Rokuibacteriota bacterium; assembly: GCA_016179165.1. Taxonomy (GTDB): domain Bacteria; phylum Methylomirabilota; class Methylomirabilia; order Rokubacteriales; family CSP1-6; genus AR37. Next base: position 4,406 of record JACORX010000296.1, read on the forward strand.
GAACCTGCGGCTCGGCTTCCTCGGGCGGCCCAAGTCGGCGGGCAACGGCCGGGTCGCGCTGGACGATATCGAGCAGGTGTTCGACCTGTTCCCGAAGCTCAAGCAGCTTCTCTCCCGCAAGGGCGGCGTGCTGTCGGGCGGGGAGCAGCAGCAGCTGGCCATCGCGCGTGTTCTCCTGGCGCGGCCGAAGCTCCTCCTCATGGACGAGCCGACCGAGGGCATCCAGCCGAACGTGATACTCCAGATCGAAGATGCCATCCAGCGCATCAAGGAGCGCGGCATCGCCGTCCTCCTGGTCGAGCAGTACCTCGAGTTCGCCTGGCGTCTGGCCGGCTCCTACGCCATCATGCGCAAGGGCGCCATCGTCGCGAGCGGTTCGACCTCCGACCTGCGCCACGATGTGGTACGACAGCACCTGACCGTTTGACGTAAGATCATCCGGCCATGCACCTGACCCCCCGAGAGCAGGACAAGCTGCTGATCTTCACCGCCGCCGAGGTGGCGCGCAGGCGGCGGGGCCGCGGCCTCAAGCTGAACTACCCCGAGGCCCTGGCCCTCATCACCGCCGAGGTGCTCGAAGGCGTCCGCGACGGCCGGAGCGTGTCCGAGCTCATGGCCTTCGGCATCACCGTCCTCAAGCGGGACGACGTCATGGACGGCGTGCCGGAGATGCTCGAGGAGGTGCAGGTCGAGGGCACCTTCCCCGACGGCACGAAGCTGGTCACGATCCACCATCCCATCCGATAGCGGGGCAGAGATGATCCCAGGCGAGTACATCCTCGGCGACGGCGACATCGAGGCGAATGCGGGCCGGCGCACCGTCCTACTGACGGTGGCGAACACGGGAGACCGGCCAATCCAGGTCGGCTCGCACTTTCACTTCTTCGAGGCCAACCGCGCGCTCCGCTTCGAGCGGGTGAAGGCCTGGGGCATGAGGCTCAACGTGCCCGCCGGCACCGCCGTCAGGTTCGAGCCGGGTGATGAGAAAGCGGTGACGCTCGTGGAGCTGGCCGGCGCGCGGGAGGTCCACGGGCTCAACGCGCTCGCCGACGGCAGGGTGGACGCGGCGAGCCGGGACGCCGCGGTGGACAAGGCCGCCCAGGCCGGCTTCCAGGGGGCGTGAGGCCATGAGTCTCCGGCTGCCCCGGCGCCAGTACGCGGACCTCTACGGTCCGACCGTGGGTGACCGCGTCAGGCTCGCGGACACGGACATCCTCATCGAGGTGGAAAAGGACTTCACGGTCTACGGCGACGAGATCAAGTTCGGCGGCGGCAAGGTCATCCGCGACGGCATGGGCCAGTCGGCGCGCGCCACGGCTGCCGACGGCGTCCTCGACCTCGTCATCACCAACGCCCTCGTCCTCGACCACTGGGGCATCGTCAAGTGCGACATCGGTGTCCGCGGCGGCCGCATCGTCGGCGTGGGAAAGGCCGGCAACCCCGACATCCAGGCCGGCGTCACGCAGGGCATGATCGTCGGCGCCTCGACGGAGGTCATCGCGGGCGAAGGACGCATCGTCACCGCGGGCGGCATCGACAGCCACATCCACTTCATCTGCCCTCAGCTCGTCGACGAGGCGCTCTCGGCCGGGCTGACGACTCTCATCGGCGGCGGCACGGGCCCCGCGACCGGCACCAACGCGACGACCTGCTCCGCGGGAGCGTGGAACATCCACCGGATGCTCGAGGCCTCGGACGGCCTGCCGATCAACCTGGGCTTTCTTGGGAAGGGAAATGCCTCCAGACCCGACCCGCTTCGGGAGCAGGTGGCGGCGGGCGCCATCGGGCTCAAGCTCCACGAGGACTGGGGGACCACTCCAGCCGCCATCGACGCCTGCCTCTCCGTGGCCGAGGAGATGGACGTGCAGGTCGCGATCCACACGGACACGCTGAACGAGGCGGGCTTCGTCGAGGACTCGATCAGGGCCTTCAAGGGCCGGACCATCCACACGTATCACACCGAAGGCGCGGGAG
>JACORX010000297.1 GCA_016179165.1 Candidatus Rokuibacteriota bacterium
CGAGGGAGGCGCCCCGCCTCTGCCGTGTGCCGACGGTGTTTCGAACCTGGCAAGCCAGGTGGGCGCCAAAACGGAGGGCTTCAGGCTTCCCCCCGTGTGAGGGGCGTGCGCACCACCCTCTTGAGCGGCGTCCTCATGTGTATCGAGGTTGAAACTTCCCCCCGACATCACAAACAGCGCAGGGCTTCCCCTGTGTACCTCCGCTCCCTCCGCCAAGTCAAGCAATACGTCGACAGCAATACGTCGAACTGGCAGCCCAGGGTGTCCAGAAGAATCCAGTTGCGAGGCGGCGCCCCGCCGTTCGAGTTGAACGGCCCCAGGGCGCCGAGAAGGGTCCAGTTGCGAGGCGGCGCCCCGCCGTTCGAGTTGAGCGACGGCGGATGCCGTCGCGAGACGAGGGCTGTGTTGATACGGGCGCGAGGCGTACTCCCTGTACGTTGAGCCCGCAGCCGAGGGCGCCCCAAGGGTATTTGCTAAATGACGCAAATGGGCCCTTATCGGCGCCCTGGGACGATGGCCTCGAGCAGGTCCACCATCGCGCCGATGCGCTTGGGCAGGTCGCCCTCGAACGTGGACAGATCCTCGCGGGCCCGGAACAGCTCGTCGGCGATGTACAGCGCGGCCAGCGCCAGCGCCTTGACCGGGTCCTGGCCGCGCACCTGTCCTTCCACGCTCTTGACGCGCTTCTCGACGTAGGCCGCGAGGTCGCGGACGTACTTGGGATCGGCCTCGCTCCTGATCGTGTAATTCTGCCCGAGGATCTCGACCTCGACCCGCTGCATCTCGCTCATAGGTCGAGCTTCTCCATTTCCCTGAGCATCGCGTTGACCTGCGACAACGTCTCCTTGCGCTCCTGGCGCAGGCGCTGAAGCTCGGCGCGGTCGGCGTCGCCGGCCCCCGCTCGGGACGCGAGCGTGTCGCGCTCCCTCCGAAGCGTCGCGATGACCTCCGCAGCGCGCCTGACGGCCTTCTCGAGCTCCTCCAGTCGCTCCTCGAGCGGCTCGGTCATGACACCCCCCTGATCTCGGCCGCGAAGCGGCGGCCGACCTCGGCGACGATCTCGGCGTGCAGCTCGTTGACTTCCTTGTCGGTGAGCGTCCGGTCGGCCGCCTGGAAGGTCAGGCTCCAGCCGAGACTCCGCTTGCCGGCGCCGACCTGGCCGCCCTCGTAGACGTCGAAGAGCGCGATCCGCGACAGGAGCGGCAGCTTCATCGCGCGGATCGCGGCCTCGACCTGCCCGGCCGTCACCTCGGCCGCCACGACGACGGCGAGGTCCCGCTGGACGGCCGGGAAGCGCGGCAGCGGTTCGTAGCGGATCTCGCGACGCGGGAGCGCGAGCAGCGCGGTCAGCGACACTTCGGCGAGGAAGAGCGGCGCCGGCAGGTCGAACGCCTCGCGCGCGTGGAGCGCGACCTCGCCGAACCAGCCGATCTCGCGGCCGGCGGCGGTGAGCGCGGCAGCGCGGCCCACCTCGAGGTAGCGCGGGCCCTTGCCGGCGGCATAGGGCGTGACGCCCGCTTCGCCCACTCCCGCGGCGGCCACTACCAGCTCGGCGGCGCCCATCGCGTCGTAGACGTCCGCGCGCTCACCGCCCGCGTGCCAGGCGCGGGCCGCGCGCTGCCCTGTCATCACCACAGCAACCCAGAGCTCTTCGTGGGCGGGACAATCTCCGTCTTCATCCCGATGGGGAGCGAAGGTCTGGCCGACCTCGAAGACGCGCACGTCGGGGATCTGGCGGCTTCCGTTGAGGGCGACCACCTCGAGGAGCCCCGGGGCCAGCGACGGGCGCAGGACGGAGCGCTCGACGGAGATCGGGTTCTGGAGCGCGATCAGGGCCTCGGGCGCGCTCCAACCCATGGCCGCGAGGCGCCCTGGATCGACGAAGGCGTACGTGACGGCCTGGTAGAGGCCCGCCGCGGTCAGCGCGGCCGTCACGTTGCCTGAGAGCGTGAGATCGGCGGGGCGCGTCACGGGCTGGAGCTGGCTGCCCCTCGACAGCGTCGAGGGGATCATGTCGTAGCCCCAGACGCGGATGATCTCCTCGACCAGGTCGTCCTCCTGGGCTATGTCGCGCCGGAAGCTCGGCACCACGACCTGGAGCGCGACCCCCGAGTCATCTACGGCAAAGCCCAGCGCTTGGAGGATCTTCACGACGTCTTCGTGAGTCGGGCAGGCGCCGATGAGCCGCTCGATGCGCGAGCGGCGAAGCGCGATGCGCGGGCGGGGCTTCGGCCCCGGGTAGACATCGACGACGCCCTTGGCGACCGCGCCGCCGCCGAGGTCGGCCATGAGCTGGGCGGCACGGTCGAGGGCCTCTCGGAGCCCTTCGATGTCGGCGCCGCGCTCGAAGCGGTACGCGGCGTCGGTGTGCAGCCCGAGCGCGCGCGCGGTCCGGCGGACGGAGCCGGGGTTGAAGTAGGCGCTCTCGAGCAGCACCGTCGTCGTGGCCGCCGTCACCTCGGTGTCGCCGCCGCCCATGACGCCGCCGATGGCGACGGCGCGCTCGGGATCGCAGATCATCAGCATGTCGGGCTCGAGCGATCTGTCCTGCCCGTCGAGCGTCCGGAGCCGCTCGCCCGGCCGTGCCCGCCGCACGACGATCGTGTGCTGGGAGATGGTGTCATAGTCGAAGGCGTGGAGCGGCTGGCCCATCTCCCACAGCACGTAGTTCGTCACGTCCACGAGGTTGTTGATGGGGCGCAGGCCCACCGCGCGGAGCCGCTGGGCGAGCCACGGCGGCGAAGGCTTGACCGTGAGGCCGGTGATGACGCGCGCGGCGTAGCGCGGGCAGAGGTCGGGGTCGAGGATCTCGACCGTCGCGAGCATTGCTGCCTCGGCCTCCCCTTCCTTGACCGCGATCTGCGGGAATCGGAAGGGTGCGCCCGTGAGCGCCGCGATTTCCCGCGCGACGCCGACGACGCTGAGCGCGTCGGGCCGGTTCGGCGTGATCTCGATCTCGAGGATGGCGTCGTCGAGACCCAGGTACTGGATCAGTGGCGCCCCCAAGGGCGCGTCAGCGGGCAGCTCGAGGATGCCCGAGCCGTCCTGGCCGATGCCGAGCTCCAGCTCGGAGCAGAGCATCCCTTCGGAGACCGTGCCGCGGATCTTCGCGGCCTTGATGGCGCGGCCTCCGGGAAACGCGGCATTGGCGGGCAAGGTGGCGCCGGCGGGCAGTGTCGCTCCCGGTGGGGCGAAGGCCGTGCGCAGACCGGGCGCGGCATTGGGCGCTCCGCAGATCACCGAGAACGTCTTGTCGGGCAGCGCGACCCGGCAGAGGCGATTGTGGTGGCCGGCGGGTGTGACACCCAGGTCTTTCTCGATCGCCTCGATCTCGCCGACGACCACACCCGAGAGCCCCTCGACGAGCGGCGACACGGAGGGCACTTCGATGCCGGCGTTGACCAGGCGGTCGGCGATCGCGGCAGGCGCGAGGTCCGTCTCGACGAACTCGAGCAGCCAGCGGTGGGAGATCTTCACCGGGTGAACTGTTCCAAGAAGCGCATGTCGTTGTCGAAAAAGAGGCGGATGTCGTCGATCCCGTACTTGAGCATGGCCACCCGCTCGACACCCATGCCGAAGGCCCAGCCCGTCACCTGCTCGGTGTCATAGCCGACATTGCGCAGCACGTTGGGATGCACCATGCCCGAGCCCAGGATCTCGAGCCAGCCCGACTGCGAGCAGACGCGGCAGCCGGCGCCCGCGCAGGCGAAGCAGCGCACGTCCACCTCCGCCGAGGGCTCCGTGAACGGGAAGAAGGACGGGCGGAAGCGGATGCCGGCGCCCGGGCCGAACATCTCGCGGGCGAAGAGCTCGAGCGTGCCCTTGAGGTCACCCATCGAGATATTGGTGTCCACCGCCAAGCCCTCCACCTGGTGGAACATCGGGGAGTGGGTCAGGTCGGCGTCGCGGCGATACACTTTCCCCGGACAAATGATCCGGACAGGAGGCGGCTGAGCCTTCATGGTCCGGATCTGCACCGGCGAGGTGTGGGTGCGCAGCAGC
>JACORX010000298.1 GCA_016179165.1 Candidatus Rokuibacteriota bacterium
CACTTCATGCCGAACACCCCCGACCGGGTCGGCAACATGATCGAGAGCTGGACGACGCTCACAGCGCTGGCCTCGCTCACCAAGCGGATGCGCGTCGGGACTATCGTCTCGGGCAATACGTACCGGCATCCCGCGGTGCTCGCCAAGATGGCCGCCAACGTGGACATCATCTCGGGCGGCCGTCTCATCTGCGGCATCGGGGCCGGCTGGCAGGAGAACGAGCACACGGCCTACGGCATGCCGTTCTATACGGTGGGCGAGCGCCTCCAGCGCCTGGACGAAGCCTGCCAGGTCCTGAACCTGCTCTGGACGCAGGAGCGCTCGACCTTCAAGGGCACGTACTACCAGCTCGACGACGCGCCGCTCATGCCCAAGCCGGTCCAGAAGCCGCGGCCGGAGCTCATGATCGGCGGCGGAGGCGAGAAGGTCACGCTCAAGATCGTCGCGCGCTGGGCCGACCATTGGAACGTGTGGGGTGGCCCGGAAATCCTCGCGAAGAAGGGAAAGATCCTCGACGGGTACTGCGCGGCCATCGGGCGCGATCCCAAGACCATCCTGCGCTCGGCCGTCATGGTGCCGGTGCTCAGTGAAGACCGCGCGCAGATCGACAGGATCCAGCAGACCTTCATGCAGCGCATGAGCCGCGACGAGGCCTCGGCCGCGGACACGATGCTCGCGGGCAGCGTCGCCCAGATCCAGGACAAGCTCGGCAGGCTCCGCGCGGCCGGCGTGGGCCTGCTCTTCATTCCTACGATGTTCCTGGGCAAGGACCAGCTCAAGCCGCTCGACGCCCTCATCGACAAAGTCGCCCCCGCCCTCCGCAAGGCCTAGGCGTGAAAGCCTTCGCGGACTTCGAGCAGTACGACGCCCTCGGTCTGGCGGATCTCGTCAAGCGCGGCAAGGTCTCGCCCACCGAGCTGCTCGAAGCCGCCATCGAGCGCGTCGAGGCCCGCAACGGCGCGGTCAACGCCGTCACCATGAAGCTCTACGACTACGGGCGCAAGGCCATCGCCGACGGCCTGCCCGACGGCCCGTTCACGGGCGTGCCGTTTCTCCTCAAGGACCTGACGGCCTCGCTGGCGGGCGTCAAGATGACGCGCGGCTCGAAGTTCTTCGCCGACACGCCGCCGCCCACGGTCGACAGCGAGCACGTGAAGCGCCTGAAGAAGGCGGGCCTCGTCATCTTCGGGCGCACCAATACCTGCGAGCTCGGGCTCTCGCTGACCTGCGAGCCGCAGCTCCACGGCCCGACCAAGAGCCCGTGGGATCTGACGCGCATCTCCGGCGGATCCTCCGGAGGCGCGGCGGCGTCGGTCGGCGCGCGCATGCTGCCGATGGCGCACGCCTCGGATGGCTTCGGGTCCATTCGAGCCCCCGCGGCCTGCTGCGGCAACGTCGGGCTCAAGCCCACGCGCGGGCGCAACACCCTGTCGCCGTACACGGGCGAGGGGCTGGGCGGCTGCTCCACCGAGCACGCGGTGACTCTCACGGTGCGCGACACCGCGGCGCTCTTGGACGCCACGGCCGGTGCGGGCCCCGGCGATCCCTACGCCGCGCCGCCTCAGCCCCGGCCCTTCCTCGCCGAAGTCCAGGCCGAGCGCAGGCCGCTGCGTATCGCGTACACAACCGCGGCGCCCAACGGCGTTCCCGTCGATACCGAGTATCTGAAAGCCCTCGCCGAGACGGTCGTGCTGTGCAAGGACCTGGGCCACAAGGTCCAGGAGGCCGATCCAGGGATCGACCGCGCGGATGTCGTGCCGACCTTCCTCACGCTGGCCGCCGCCAACATGGTGGTGCTCCTCGCGAGCCATCCGACGGCGGGACGCCCGGCGCGCAAGGGCGAGGTCGAGAACGTCACATGGGGCACGGCGCAGAAGGGCGAGCGGATCACTGCGGCGGACTACGTGCGCGCGACGCAGACGATGCACCGTCTCGGCAGGCAGATGGCGGCCTTCCACGCGGACTACGACGTGCTGCTGACGCCGGGCCTCGGCACGTTGCCGCCCAAGCTCGGCTGGATCGACATGATGCTGGAGGACGTGGACGAGTACTGGCGCCGCGTCTTCACCTTCTCGCCCTTCACCGTCTGGTTCAACCTCACCGGCCAGCCGGCGCTGATGCTCCCGCTCGGCCGCACGGCCTCGGGCTTCCCGATCGCGGTCCAGCTGGCGGGGCGCTACGGCGAGGAGGGTACCATCCTCTCGCTCGGCGCCCAGCTCGAGAAAGCGCGCCCCTGGTTCGACAAGAAGCCGCCTATCGCGTTGTGAGCTGGGAGCGGAGCACGGCGGCCGTGACGGCGGCGTCGAGGACGGCGTTCAAGGCGAAGGAGAGGGCGAGCGGCTGGAGTGAGATGAGCGTGGACAGCTTCTCGCTGTAGAACCAGACGGGCCAGATCAGGACGCCGACGAGCAGGACCGCTACGTTGATGATGACCACCGCCGCGCTGAACTTCAGCAGCTGAATTACCGAGGCTGTCGCACGCCTGCGGCGCCCCAGCCGCCCCACGACGATCGCGCCCGCGACAGACACTCCGAGCGGCACCGCCATGAAGACGGCCGCAAGTATCAGGACGCCGAAGGCCGTCGGCAGCCCGAAGAGGTAGAAGACCGTCCGCGCTCCGGCATCGGGGCTGACCATGTTGTCGAGAAGGCTCGCCGCAAGGCTGACGGCCAAGGTCAAGACGGGATAGGTGGCGGCGGCGGCGGCGACCTGCAGCGCCGCGATCACGACGAGGCCCACGGAGATCAGGCGCACGCATCAACCCACGATGGCGAAGACCGGGTGCTGCGGCGCCTCGGCGCGAAAGGCGCTCAGGTCCGACTCCGGCCTCACGTCGAAGTAGGGGCGGGTGATCGGTACGCGCGTCACGTACCACTTGAGGACGGGAGCGGCCTCCTCGGGCTTGATCTCACGCACCGCGACGGCCTCGGTGCGCCCGCCGCGGGAGAGGGTAGCCTGTCCAGTCGCGCGCAGGTTGCGCACCCAGGCGACTTCACCATACGGCGAGACGAGCCAGCGCTGCCCGCCTTCCTCCACGAGCGTGACGGGCGTGGAGCGGGGCGCGCCGCTCCGCCGCCCCCTGACGGTCAGGAGATACGTTCGCGCAGGCCCGAGGCCCAGCCGCAGTAAGATGCGCACGAGCCCGTTGCCCGCGCGCCGCGCGAGCCCGCGCTGGTACCGGGCGGCCACGGGCTACGGCAGGATGCGCTGGTAGAGGACGTGGCGGCGGTTCTTGGTGAACGGGCGCACCTGCCCGGGCCAGCGCCCCTGGTCCACCGCGGCGCCCCACCCGGGGCTCGTCAGCACGTCGGGGCTCTCGATCTCGTAGGTCGCGCTGTAGGTCGGCTCGTTCTCCGCGACGATCGTCTTCTTCTCGCCGCCGATGATCATGGTCAACGTGGTCTTCTTGAGCCGCGCGACCGCGATGACGCCGGGCACCTTCAGGAGCAACGGCACGTGCTCGGTGTCGTAGACCTCGTTGAAGAGCTTCTCCTGCGCGGCCTCGACGTCCATGGAAGCGGTGAAGAGGTAGCGGGTCTGTAGGGCCATTGGTCGGGTCTCCTTGTTAGCGGTGATCTTCAGCGACGTCGACGGGCTCCCAGCCCAGCACGGCGCTCGGGTGCTCGAGATCGCGGTAGCCCCACTTGTTGCGTGAGGTGCCGAAGAAGATGTCGTAGCGGATCGCCTCCGGCGCCTCGACGCAACGCTCGAGAAGGCGCACGATGTCGCGCTGGCTGCACCAGACTGCGAAGTCGCGCGGCGACATCGGCCTGTCTTCGGCGTGCACGCGCCCTATGCGGACGCAGATGACCGACAGCCCGTGGGTGTCGGCGAACTGGCGGCCGAGCGCCTCGCCCCAGACCTTGCTGACGCCGTAGAGCGCGGCGGGCCTGACGGGGGAGAGGTGCGTCACCATGGGCCACGACGTCAATCCATCGTAGCGGCCCGCGACCAGATCGCTGTAGGGCTTGTCCTTCTCGATACCGCTGACCGTCGCGCCGCTCGACGCGAAGACCACGCGCTTGACCTTGGCCCGCCGCGCGGCCTCGTAGACGTTGTAGGTGCCGGTGACGTTGTTGTGGAGAATGCTCTCCCACGGCGGGTTCGGGCTCGTGGCATCCGCCGCGAGATGCACGACGGTGTCCACGCCCTCGAAAGCGGGCGCGATCGCCTCGAGGTCCCCGATGTCGGCGCGGTGGCAGGGCACGCCTTCGACGGCGCTGCGGTTCAACGCGCGTAAAGTATAGCGGCCTTCGACATGCTCCCGGAGCGCGCGGCCGATCAAGCCGCTCATCCCGGTGACGAGGACGGAACGTCCAGCCATGGCTTAGCGGATTGCCGAGTGGGCGAGGTTCGACACGACGTCCATCCGCTGGCTGTGCCAGGGATCCGGCACGCGGCTGTTGGTCAGGTAGGCGAAAGAGACGCCAGACTCGGGATCGGCCCAGCAATATGACGAGCCGACTCCACCATGGCCGAAGACCCGCGGCGAGGCCAGCGAGCCAAGCCCGCGGATCGTCTCCGTCGTCCCGCGCGAGTGGGGGCCCAGGCCCCTGTGCATGGGCATGTTCATGTAGCCGTCCACGCGGTCCCCCGTGAAGTTTCGCGTGACGTATTCGACCATGCGCGGCGAGAGGAGGCGTACGCCGTTGACCGCCCCGCCGTGGGCCATCATCTGGTAGAAGGTGGCCATGGCGCGCGCCGTCGCGTAGCCTCCGCCGCCCGGCGTGCCCGCCCGCCGGAACTCGGGATTGTTCTCGTCCGCGCGGACGACCTGCCGGCCGCTGTCCGCCGCGGGCTCGTGGATGTCGGCGGCGCGGCCGGCTTCCGCATCCGGCAATCCCACGAAGAGCTCGTTGCCGAGCCCCAGCGGCTCGACGACGTTGACGCGGATGAAGTCGCGGTAGTCGGTCTTGGTCAGCGCTTCGATCATCGCCGCCGCCGTCCAGTGAGCCGCCATCGTGTGGTAGTGCACGCGCGAGCCCGGCGTCCATTCCAGCGTGAATCCGCAGACGATCTTGCGCAGGAGGTCGTGGTCCGCCCACGCGGTCTTGGGCACCTGCGCATTCGGGAAGCCGCCCTGGTGCGTCAGGAGCTGGATGACCGTGATATCGCCCTTGCCGTTCTGCTCGAAGCCCGGCAGGTGCTCGGCCACCTTGTCGGTGAACGACAGCGCCCCACGCTCGACCAGGAGCCAGACGGCGCAGGCCGTCACGACCTTCGTGTTCGAGTACAGGAGCCAGAGCGTGTCCTCAGACGCCGCGGCCCGCGCGGGATCGATGCGCGCGTCGCCCATCGTCTCGAACAGGGCCAGCTTGCCCCGGCGGGCCATCGCGAGCTGCGCGCCCGGGTAGCGTCCTTCGGCGATGTGGCGCGTCACGGTCTCGATCAGGCGATCGAGCGCCTTCGGGTCGAGGTCGAGGGAAGTTGGCGTGCCGCGGTCGAGTGGGAAGGGCAAGGGGAAGGCTCCTCTCAGGGTTGTGTGGTGTGCCGCCGCGTGGCACTGGCGACCAGCATGGGGCTCAGAGGATAGCCCAGACCGGGCGCGGCCGCCAGCACCTCCGCGCGCTGGACGTGATGCTGGGGCTGCGCTAGCATAGCGGTCGGTTTCCTGACCGGCGACCAGCCCAGAGAGGAGCGACGACATGGATCTGAACTACTCGACCGAGGAGCTGGCCTTCCGCGACGAGGTGCGGGCGTGGCTGCGCGCCAACCTGCCCGATGACCTGCGCCAGAAGATGGAGAGTTATGAGGATCTGTCCAAGGACGATCTCCTGCGCTGGCACAAGATCCTGGCCAAGAAAGGCTGGGTTGCGTCCGACTGGCCGGTAGAGTGGGGCGGGACCGGTTGGAACGTCGTGCAGAGGTACATCTTCGAGGAGGAGTGCGGCTTTGCGGCTACCCCTCCGCTGGTTTCGTTCGGGCTCCGCATGTGCGCGCCGGTCCTATTGCAGTTCGGCACCGAGGCGCAGAAGAAGCGCTTCCTGCCCCGCATCTACGACGGCACCGACTTCTGGTGCCAGGGATACTCGGAGCCGGGCTCGGGCTCTGACCTGGCCTCCCTCAAGACGCGTGCGGCGCGGCAGAACGGGCACTACGTCGTCACGGGCCAGAAGATCTGGACCACGATGGCGCACCACGCCGACTGGATCTTCTGCCTCGTGCGCACCGACCCGAGTACGGGCAAGCGCCAGGACGGCATCTCCTTCCTGCTGATCGACATGCGCACGCCCGGCATCACCGTGCGTCCTATCGTCCTCCTGGACGGCAGCCAGGAGGTGAACGAGGTCTTCTTCGACGAGGTCAAGGTCCCCGTCGAGAATCTCGTGCACGAAGAGGGCAAGGGCTGGACGGTCGCGAAGTACCTCCTCGGCTACGAGCGCATGGGCACCGGCCGCATCGGTCACTCCAAGCGCGAGCTGGCCCGGCTCAAGGAGCTGGCCGGCGACTACCTGAAGGACGGTCGGCCGCTCCTCGAGGACCCGCGCTTCCGTGACCGGCTGACCCGTGTCGAGGTGGAGCTGATGGCGCTCGAGATCACCAACTTGCGCTTCCTCGACCAGATGCGGCGCAGCGGGCGCGCACCCGGCGCCGACGTCTCGATGCTCAAGATCAAGGGGACCGAGATCCAGCAGGCGCTCGCGGAGCTGATGATGCAGGCGGCCGGGCCGATGGCCCAGGCCTTCCGGCCTGTGGACGCCATGGACTTCGACCACTTCACGGCCCGGCTGGCCCCGCGCTACTGCAACATGCGCAAGACGACGATCTACGCGGGCTCCAACGAGATCCAGCGGAACATCATCGCCAAGGCCACGCTGGGGCTCTGAGCCATGAACTTCGACCTCAGCGAAGAGCAGCAGCTCCTGTCCGACACCCTGAAGCGGTACCTGAACAACGAGTACGCGATCATGGCGCTCGATCGCAATGCGACGGAAGACGCGTTCATCACCAGTCCGACCGCCGACATCACGCTGTCGGGCGGCGGCGTCCTCGTCAATTCGACCCACGTCGGGGCGGCCGAGAGC
>JACORX010000321.1 GCA_016179165.1 Candidatus Rokuibacteriota bacterium
CTCGGAGATCGGGAAGCCGGGGTTCGGGTAGATCACCTCGTCCCCCTCGCCGACGAGGGCGAGGAGCGTGAAGAACATGATCGGCTTGGCGCCCGGCGTCACCACGATCTCCTCGGGCGCCACCGGGATGTTCCGCGTGCCGCCTAGGTCCTTGGCGATCGCCTCGCGCAGCTCGGGCAGCCCGGCGGCGGGGCCGTAGTGCGTGGCGCCGTCGTCGAGGGCCCGCTTGGCCGCGTCGCGGATGTGGACGGGCGTGTCGAAGTCGGGCTCGCCGATCTCGAGGTGGACGATCTCCTTGCCCTGCCGCTCGAGGGCCTTGGCGCGGGCCAGCACCTCGAAGGCGGACTCGGTCCCCAGCCGTGACATACGCTCGGCGAAGTTCATGCTGGCGCCGATTATACTCGACGCCATGGAGCTGGTGGAGGTCGCCGCGGGCTGGTTCTGGATGGGCTGGGAGGAGGGAGGTCCCGGCGAGCGACCGCGTCACAGGGTCTGGCTCGATGGCTTCGCCATGGCCCGCGCTCCAGTGACCAACGCCGAGTACGCCCGCTTCCTGGAGGCGGCGGAGGCCGCTCCCCCGCCCTGGTGGGACGACCCGCGCTTCAGCGATCCCGGCCAGCCCGTGGTCGGCGTCAACTGGTTCGAGGCGGCGCTGTACTGCGACTGGCTGTCGAGCGAGGGCCGCAGGCGCTACCGGCTGCCGACGGAAGCCGAGTGGGAGAAGGCGGCTCGCGGCGGGCTCGAAGGCGCGCGCTTTCCGTGGGGGGACGGCAGGCCGACGGCGGCGGGCTTCGATAGGCCGCCACGGGTTACGGAGACCCTCGCCAACCCGTTGGGGCTCCACGCCCTCTCGGGCGTCTGCCACGAGTGGTGTCTCGACTGGGAGGAGGAGCGGTACTACTCCGTCTCACCCGAGCGGAGCCCTCAGGGGCCGCCGCACGGCACGCGGCGCGTCTCGCGAGGCGGCGCCTGGCGACACCAGGACCCGTGGAGCCCCGTCGCACACCGCTCCTCCCTGCCGCCCGACCTGCGCTACTCCGACTACGGCTTCCGGCCGGTTCGCGCTGCGGACTGACTACAGACTTGTGCGGAGATCTTCGATGTCCCGCCGGACTTCCTGGAATGCGACACGAACGACGGCATGGGTCGCCGCGAAGCGCTCGTTCATCTCAGTGCGCAGGCCGGTACCCAGGCGATCCACGTGTTCAGAGAGGACGATCACGCCCTCCGCAATGCCGCCTATGTCATGCCGTAGGCGCTCTCCTACCACGTCGAAATGGCGCCGGGTTTCGGCGGCGGTGTCTCGCACCTCCTGGCGGAGTGCCTCGAACTCCCCGCACACGGTCCCGACCGCTCCGCGCAGGGTCCCGAACTCCCCGTGCAGGGCCCCGAACTCCTGGCGCACGGCCCCGAACTCCTGGCGCACAGCCCCGAACTCGCCGCGCAGGGTCCCGAAGTCCTGGCGCAGGGCCCCGAACTCCTGGCGCACGGTCCCGAACTCCCCGTGCATGGCCCCGACTTCCTCGCGCAGGGCCCCGAACTCCTGGAGCACGGTCCCGAACTCCCCGTGTAGGGTCCCGAACTCCCCGCGCAGGGTCCCGAATTCCCCTTTGAGAGTCCCGAACTCCTGGCGGAGGGTTCCGAAGTCCTCGCGCACGGCCCCGAAGTCCTCACGTAGAGTTCTGAAGTCCTGGCGGAGGGTCCCGAACTCGCGGCTCACATCGTCGCGAAAGGCGCCCAGGACCTGGTCGAAGTAAGCGCGAGTCTCGGAGTCCACGACCCTACTCTAGTGTCCGCCCGCATCCATTTCAAGTGTGCCGCGTCGGATACGGCGCCGTACTACGTGTGAGCGATGACTTCGATCTCGACGAGCGCGCCAGCGGGCAGCTTCGCCACCTGGACGGTCGAGCGGCCCGGCTGCTCCCCCGCGTGGCGCTTGTGGACCTCGTTCATCTCGGCAAAATCTTCCATCCGCGCGAGGAACACCGTGGACCTGACCATCCGGTCGAGGCTGCTGCCGCAGCTGTCGAGGATGGCCATGAGGTTGGCGAAGATCTGCTCGGTCTGCTCGGCGACGGATGAGCCCGTGAGAGCGGTCTCGCGCGGCTTGAGGGCGATCTGGCCGGAGACGAAGATGAGATTGTCCACCTTGATGGCCTGCGAGTGGGGCGTGCCCTGGAGGGGTTCGGGCGCCTTGTTTGTCTGGACCACGAACTTCTTCGTCATTGAGTTCTCTTTGAGTACCAGATACTTGCCGGGAGCGGTAGCCCCTCGAAGTCCGACGTAGGTGGCGGTCCCGGCGGCGTGACGCCGAGGTCGGCGGCCAGGGCGTAGAGCTGGCGCAGGTGCCGGGCCGCGTGCGACGTGGTGCGCTCGAGCAGATCGTGGCCGTTCTGCGGGCCGTAGCAGCCCTCGATGGTGCGAGCGTACTCGGAAGGGCCGGCGCCCTCGAACCAGCCGGCGACGCGACCGCGCACGAGCGCACCGTAGCGCGCGACAGCCGGACCATCGACGAGGTCGGGCGGCGCTTTCTCCTGGAGCCACGACTCACGGAGCTCACCCATGTCCATGCCGTCGACGTAGCCCAGCGACAGTCTGAAGACGTGGAATGCCAGGTCCCGCACGCTCCGGTTGCATTGGGGCGGCTTGTGGTCGAGCGCGCTCAGGGGGAGAGCGGCCAGCAGTCTCCCGGCACATGCCAGGAACCTGTCGAGCCGCGCGCCGAGCTCGAGCGGCGGCAGCACTTACCGCACGCTCACGAACACGTGGAGCCCGCGACGATCCGCGACGACGAGGTCGAGCAGGCCGTCGCCGTCGAGGTCTTCCGCCACGAGGTTGGACTGCGCCGGGCCCGAGAGCTGGAGCGCCCAGCGCTCCTCCCAGCGGCCTCGCGTCAGCTCCAGCGCGGCCAGCACGTCGCGGCCCTGGCGCGGCAGGATGACCTCGAGCCGGCCGTTGCCGCTCATGTCGGCGATCACAGCCTGGTCCTGATTGCGGGACCCGTCCGCATGCGAGGAGTAGCCCAGCGCCTTCGCCAAGGGAATGAGGGAGGCGGCCCGTCGCTCGTAGGCCACCAAGACGCCCTCCAGATGGGGCGTGTTCACGGCGATGAGCTCGGGAATGCCGTCGCCCGACACGTCCGCCGCGCCGATCACGTGCACCCAGCGGTCGCTCTGACCGAACGCGGGCCCCTCGGCCAGGACGTCGAGCCCGCCGCCGCGCCAGCCGAGCACGAGAATCGAGGAGCCCTGGCGCGGCCCGCTCTTGACGACGACCACCGCCGGGCGACGGCCTTCGCCGATCGGCGCCACGATCGCGATCAGGTCCTCGAGGACCGCGGGCGCGCGAACGACATAGCGGAACCGGATGGTGAGAGCGCTGGGCGCGACGGAGATCACGGTCACGGCCGACGCCTCGATCGTGTCTCCGAGGACGCCGTGCGGGTAGCGCTCGGTCGGGTCCGACAGGACCACAGCCTGAAGCCCGGAGGAGCCGTCCAGACTGCCGAGCGTGATCCGCGAGTCGGGCAGCGCGTGCGCATCCACGCGTGACACCACGCGAGGACCGGAGGGCAGGCTTCCGATGAGCACGAGGGCGCCGTCGGCGGCCACGGCCAGGAGATCGTCCCAACCCTTTCCCTCGATGGTGACGGGAACCGGGGAGGTCAGCCGGGAAAGGGCGCCACCAACGTCGAAGGTGCGAAGCACGCCCTCGCTCCACACGAGGAGGCGGCCCTCGGGCGACACGGCGACGATCGCGCTCCGCCCCCCGCCGAGCGCGACGACGACAGGCGGGCCGTCGGGGCTCGCTACCTCGCCGTAGCGTCCCAGCACATGGAGCTCCGCCCGGCCGAGCCCGAAGATCCACAGGGTGCCGTTGGCGTCGATGCAGGCCAGCCGCTTGGGCGGCAGCGAGACAATCCAGCGAAACGGCGCTTCGCCGGCGGCGGAGATCACGAGCAGGCGGGGAAAGGTCCCCTTCCCCGCGGCAACCCGGTTGGCGCTCGACCCGCCGTAGGAGAGCGGCCACGCATGCGCCGACGCCGCCAGCGTCAGGATCACAAGTGCGGAGGCGAAGAACCGGACGATCACGCTCCTAACGGCCGTGAAAGACCACCGGCTGCTTCTTGGCAAACGCCGCGACGCCGTTCTTGAAGTCTTCCGTGTGGCCGCTGGCGGCGATGGCCTGGGCCTCGAGCTCCATCTGCGTCTCGAGGCTTTCCTGCGTGGACTGGTGGAAGAGGAGCTTGGCCCGGCCGAAGGCGAGCGTCGGCCCGTGGGCGAGCTCTTTGGCCAGCGCCGCCACCGCTGCCGGGAACTCGGCGTCGGGATGAACGCGATTGACGAGCCCCCAGTCCAGGGCCTCGCGGGCCGAGAGCGCTCGGTTGGTGTAGTGAAGCTCGAGCGCGCGGCGCAGCCCGATCATGCGC
>JACORX010000303.1 GCA_016179165.1 Candidatus Rokuibacteriota bacterium
GCGGCCTTCGAGGCGGCGCAGCCGTGGGCCGCGCGGCGGCCACCCATCGGGTAGTCCCACCTCGATGCGCCTGCTGCTGATCTGCCTGGGCGGCGCGGTCGGGACGGCGGCGCGCTACGGCGTGGGCGGGCTCTGCGCGCGGTGGTGGGGCGCCGAGTTCCCCTACGGCACTCTCGTCGTCAACGTGCTGGGCTCGTTCCTCATCGGTCTCATCCAACAGGTAGGGCTCACGACCCTGGCCATCCCCGAGACAGCGCGTCTGGTGCTGACGATCGGCGTCATGGGAGGCTTCACCACGTATTCGTCGTTTTCGTACGAGACGCTCCGCCTGGTCGAGGAGGGCTCGTGGCTCCAGGCCGCGGCCAACGTCGTCCTCACCACCGGCCTCTGCCTCGGCGTCTGCGTGCTGGGCTTGGCGCTCGGCCGGGTTGTCGTGGGATGGAAGGGGGGACTCTAACCATGCGGAAGCTTGACGGCGAGCAGGTCCTGATGCGCATCTTCTTCGGCGAGAGCGATCGCTGGGAGCACAAGCCGCTGCACGCCGCGCTGCTGGAGCTGCTCCGCTCGCGAGGGCTCGCGGGAGCGACGGTGCTGCGCGGCGTGGCGGGTTTCGGCGCCGACTCGGTCGTCCACACCGCCAATATCCTTCGATTGTCGGCCGGTCTGCCCCTCGTGATCGAGGTGATCGACTCCCAGGAGCACTTGGATTCCGTGCTGCCTGACGTGGACAAGATGATGCGCGGCGGGCTCATCACGATGGAGAAGGTGCGCGTTCTCAAGTACGACGCAACGCCGTCCGGCTAGCGCTGTATCGTCTTCTCCGAGCTCATCTGCTGGTCGCGGTACTGCTTGAGGACCTGATCGTAGCGCCGCAGCATGTCTTCCCGTCGCGCGTCGAGCCGCAGGCGCTCGACCAGCATCCCCGCGAAAAAAGCCATCGCCACCAGCGCCAGCACGGCGAGTCCCCGCAGCACGCGGTGTGAGCGCGTTGGCTCCGATCCAAGCATCGCCCGTATAATACCAGCCATGTCGCGCGCCCGTCTCTCCCTCGACCGCGTGGCCCGCCGCGTCGGCGGCCCGCGCGTGCTCGCGCTGCCGCTGCTGCGCTGGCTGGCGGTCATGGCGGGGTTCGTCTGGATCCTGCTCGCGCCGCCGGACTACGCCGGCCGGCGCCCGGTGCGCGGCGCCATGCTCGGCTTCCTTCTCTACAGCTCGGCGCTCACGTTCGCCCTCTGGCGCTGGCCCGGCCGGATGCTCCGTCTCAGCGTGGTGGTGCTGGCGACCGACCTTGCGTTCGCGCTGCTCCTGATCCGGCTCACGGGCGGCGCGCCGAGCATTATCTTCCTCGCGCTTCTCCTGATCGCGGGCCTCCAGTCCTACTATTACGGAATGGTGCGGGGGGTCGCCGTCGCCATTGCGGCAGCCGCGGCGTACGTCGCGGTGGTCTGGCCGACCATGACGGATGCCGAGTGGGCCAACACCGCCGTGCGGCTCGCGGTCCTGTTGGGCACGGCCGTGGGCGTCGGGGTCCTGGGTCAGGTCGAGGAGCGCGAGCGCCTCGAGGTCGTGGCGCTCACCACTGCCGCGAGGGAGCGCGAGCGTTTCGTCGAGAGCGTCGTCGAGACCCTGCGCGACGGCGTGGTGGCGCTCGACCGCGCGGGCGCCATCGTCGCGTTCAACCGCGCGATGGAAACCCAGACGGGGCTTGCGGTCCGGGACGTCGCGGGCCGCCCGTTTTTCGACGTGTTCCCGATGTACCGTCGCGAGGCGCTGCGCGCCCCGATCGAGCAGCTGCTCCGCGGCGAGACCGAGGGATTCACGCTTGAGGCTGTCGAGCACAGTCGGACGGGGGGAGGGCGCGGGGTGCAGAACCTCACGGGCAGCCTCCTGCGCGACCATGGGGCGCCCGCGGGCGCCGTGCTCCTGGTCCAGGACATCACCGAGCGTGTGGCGTTCGAGCGGGGCGCCCGGCAGTCCGAGAAGCTCGCCGCGCTCGGGACGATGGCGGCGGGCCTGGCGCACGAACTCAACAACCCCATCGGGGTCATCTCCTCGCGCATCGAGATCATGCTCCTCGACGTGGAGGCGCAGCCTATCCACGGCCAGCTGGCCGAGGACCTCCGCGTGCTCCACCGCCACGCCCAGCGCGTCGCGCGCATCACCCAGGGCCTCCTGTCCTTCAGCCGCCACTCCTCCGGGCTCCACGGCCCCGTGGACCTCAATCACCTCGTCGAGGAGACCCTCCTCCTGGTCGAACGCCCGATTGCCACGCAGGGCGTGACGGTGACGCGGCGGCTTGCGCCGGACCTGCCGCCGCTGTGGGGCGACGGCAACACGCTCCAGCAGGTCGTCCTCAACCTGCTGACCAACGCGCGGGACGCTGTCGACGGAAGAGGCGAGATCACCGTCGAGACCTCCCACGCGGCCGGCGAGCCGGACGCCGTGCGCCTTCTGGTGCGTGACACGGGCCCCGGCATCCCGCCCGAGGCCCTGCCGCGGATCTTCGACCCGTTCTTCACCACCAAGGCCGAGGGCTCGGGCCTGGGGCTCGCCATCTCCTACGGCATCGTGCGCGATCACCACGGCACGGTGGATGTCGAGTCTCGCCAGGGAGAGGGCACGACGTTCATCCTGAGTTTCCCCGTTGCGGGCGCGCGAGCCCCCGTCGGGGGACAGGCGTGAGCGCCACGCGCGTGGTGATCGTGGACGACGAGCCCGACATGCTCGAGAACTGCGCGCGCATCCTGGGCCGCGTCGGGTACCAGTGCTTCACCACGACGGAGCCGGGCAAGGCCCTGACGCTGCTCGAGGAAGAGCGGCCGGACCTGCTCATCACAGACCTCAAGATGCCGGGCATGGACGGCATGACGCTGCTCAAGCGCGCGCACGAGCTCGACCCGACGCTGCCCGTCATCGTCATCACGGCGTTCGCCACCATCGAGTCGGCCGTGGCCGCCGTGAAGGAGGGCGCCACTGACTATCTGCCCAAGAACTTCTCCGTGGAGCATCTCCGCGTCGCGGTCGAACGGGCGCTCCGCCAGCGGAACCTCCAGGTGGAGAACAAGAACCTCCGTGAGCAGCTGCAGGAGGCCTTCGGCCTCGAGAGCATCATCGGCCGGAGCGAGTCCATGGCGCGCGTGTTCGACCTCGTCAAGAAGGCGGCCCGGTCAGAGGCGAACATCCTCGTGATGGGCGAGTCCGGCACCGGCAAGGAGCTGATCGCCCGCGCGATCCACGCGAACAGCCCGCGCGCGGGCCGCGCGTTCATTCCGGTCGACTGCGCGTCGCTCCCCGAGAAC
>JACORX010000294.1 GCA_016179165.1 Candidatus Rokuibacteriota bacterium
GGGCTACCTCGACTACCTCAAGAGCTGGTAGCGGAGGCGGCCGATGATCGACGTTCCCGTCAATCTGGGCGCCCGCTCGTACCGCATCCTCGTCGGCGCAGGCGCCTTGGCCATGGTCGGAGCCGAGCTCGCCCGCCTCAAGGTCGGCCGCAGGGTCGCCCTCGTCTCCGACGCGGCAATCCTGGCCCTCCACGGCGCCGCCGTCACCCGGAGCCTCGCCGCCGCAAGCTTCGACGTCACCACGGTGCTTTTGCCCGAGGGGGAGCGCGCCAAGACGCTGGAGGTCGCCGCCTCGACGTGGGAGCGCTTCCTCGACGCGGGGCTCGACCGGAGCTCGACCGTCGTGGCGCTGGGCGGTGGCGCCGTCGGGGACCTGGCGGGCTTCGCCGCGGCGACCTACATGCGAGGTATCGGCGTGGTGCAGGCGCCGACCACGCTGCTGGCGCAGGTGGACGCCTCGATCGGCGGCAAGACGGCCATCGACCACGCGCGCGCCAAGAACCTGATCGGCGCCTTCCACCAGCCGCGCCTCGTACTCTCCGACACCTCCACTCTCCTCACGCTGCCTGAGCGCGAGTACCGATCGGGGCTGGCGGAGGTGATCAAGCACGGCATCGTGCTCGACGCGGCTTACTTCGAGGACGTCGAGCGCGGCGTGGGGGCCCTGCTCGAGCGCGAGCCCGCCGCCCTCGAGCGGATCGTCGCGGGCTCGTGCCGTCTCAAGGCTTCGGTGGTCGAGCGCGACGAGCAGGAGTCGGAGCTGCGCCACGTCCTCAACTACGGGCACACGATCGGGCACGCGATCGAGGCCGTGACAGGCTATCGGCGTTTCGCCCACGGCGAGGCCGTGTCGCTCGGCATCGCCGCCGAGGCCGGGATCGCCGAGCGCCTCGGCCTGGCCAAGCCCGGGGTGCGCGCGCGGCAGGTCCGGCTACTGGAGGCGGTCGGCTTGCCCGTGCGCGGCGCGGGGGAGGCGCCTTCGCTCGTGGTCGAGGCGCTCAGCCGTGACAAGAAGGCCCGGGACGGTCGCGTGCCGTTTGTCCTGGCGCCCGAGATCGGTGCGTTCCGCCTGGTCTTCGACGTACCGACGGCGACCATCCTCGACGCGCTCGCCGACCTCGCCTGACCTTGGCAGGCTGCTCAAAAAGGTCCAGATGCGAGGCGGCGCCCCGCCGTTCGAGTTGAACGACGGCGTATGCCGTCGTGAGACGAGGGCTGAGTTGATTCCGCAGACGAACCGTGCGACTGTGTCAGCCCTCGCCTCGTGGCTTCGCCCCTCAGCTCGAACGGCCACGAGCGTGCGGCCGATGGCGCCCCAACAGTCTTTGCTAATGATGCAGATGGGCCTTTTTCAGCAGCCTGCAAGCATTGACTCTCGGGCCTTTGGCGCTTATAAAAGACGAGCCATGGCGAACCCGAACCCCCAGGGCGACGGGGCCGTCGGCGAAGATCCGGCGGCAGTCGCCATCAGGCGGTATGAGGAGCGACTGGCCAAGGATCCGGCCTCGCTGGCTTTCGCACCCCTGGCCGATGCCTACCGCAGGGTCGGACGGGCGCGAGAGGCCATCAACCTCTGTCGCGAGGGGCTCGGGCGCTTCCCTTACTACACGACAGCGCGCCTAATCCTGGCCAAGGCGCACCTGGACGATGGCCACCCCGAGGCCGCGCTGGCGGAGTTGGGCGTCATCCTCCAGTCAAGCCCGAAGGACGCTCAGGTGCATCGGTTGGCGGCCGGGATCCACCGGAGAGCGGGGCGCTTGGAGGAGGCGCGGCAGCATCTCGAGCGCGTGGTCAAGCTCGACGCGGGTGACCGGGAATCGCGCCTGCTGCTCGAGACGCTGGCCGCGGAAGGGCGCGCGGGGGACGGCTCGCCGCTCCAGCGAGTGCTGGCGGACGACACGTTCGCGACGATAAGCATGGGCGCCCTCTGCCTCGAGCAGGGACTCAGCGAGGAAGCGGCGCAGATCTTCCTGCGCCTGACCAGGAAGAACCCGGGCGACGCCCGGGCCCGCGAGCGCCTCGAAGAGGCGCTGCGGGCCAAGACCCAGAAACGGAAGGGAACATAACCTCATGCAGGTGTCCACGGCCGAGTTCAAGAAGGGGCTGAAGATCCAGTTCGACGGGCAGCCGTACACAATCGTCGACTTCCAGCACGTCAAGCCCGGCAAGGGCGGCGCCTTCGTGCGCACCAAGCTCAAGCACATGCGGCAGGGCCGCGTCATCGACAACACCTTCCGGGCCGGCGAGAAGGTGGCGCTGGTCGACTTCGAGGACAAGCACATGCAGTACCTGTACAAGGACGATCGCTACCACTTCATGGACACGGAGACCTACGACCAGATCTCGCTCTCCGCCGAGGAGGTCGGCGACGCGCGCGACTTCCTCAAGGAAAACACGGATGTCGACATCCTCTTCATCGACGGCAGCCCGGTGACGGTCGAGCTGCCGACTTTCATGGAGCTCGCGATCACCAAGACCGACCCGGGCATCCGCGGCGACACGGCCTCGGGCGGCTCCAAGCCGGCCACGCTCGAGAGCGGCGCGGTCGTCCAGGTTCCGCTTTTCCTCAACGAGGGGGACATCGTGAAAGTCGACACCCGGAGCGCCGAGTACCTGGGCCGGGTCGCGGCGGCCGGCTAGGGCCATGGCAGGCAAGAAGCGCGCGGCCCGCTCCGCGGGGGGACAGCAGTGGACGCCGAAGCAGGTCGTTGACCTGGCGATGGCTCACGACCTGGCGGAGATCGAGGTAGAGGCCGGCGGCTTCCGCGTGCGCGTCGTCCGCCGGCACGCGCCCGCAGCCGCGACGCCGGGCGCCGCCGCTGTGCCCGGCGCGCTGCCCCAGGTGGAGAGCGTCGAGCGCGCCGCCGAGGCCGCCGCCGGCACCGTGACGATCGAGGCGCCAATGGTCGGCACCTTCTACCGCGCCACGAACCCCGAGACGGCGCCGTTCGTCAGCGAGGGCGACACGATCAAGGAGGGGCAGACCCTCTGCATCATCGAGGCGATGAAGCTCATGAA
>JACORX010000295.1 GCA_016179165.1 Candidatus Rokuibacteriota bacterium
CCGCCCCGCTTTGCGGGGACGGCTCGCGCGGCGGAGTAGCCCTGCGCTTCGGGGCGCGCTACGGCTCGTCGGATTCGCTCCCGATGGCACCCCTCCCCGCGTCCCCGCCCTGACGTTTCCACCGTTATTGCAAACATTCTTGCAGACGTTGTTGCCGGCCTTGTTGCCAGCGTTGCTGCGGGCGTTCTTGCGGGTGTTGTTGCGGGGGCTGCAGCGCCGGGGGATGCCCCCGAACCCCCGTACTGTTGGGGGTAGCACTTCGAGCTGAACGGCGAAGCCGTGAGGCGAGGCCCGAGTTGATCGGCACCCCCGGCGCTGCAGCCCCCGCGTCGCGCGTCAGCGCGACAAAAGCTTGGCGAGCGCGGCCTCGACGTCGGAGAAGTCGGAGAAGAGGAGGTCGGGGCCCTCCGCTTCGAGTTCGTCGCGCGGGTACTGTCCCGTCGCGACGGCGACCGCGACGGCGCCGAAGTGACGCGCGCACTCGATGTCGTGCGGCGTGTCGCCGATTACCAGCACGTTCTCAGGTGGAAAGCTGTGCCCGGTCAGCGCCTGAGCGCGCCGCGCGGCGAGCGACGGCAGCTCCCGGCGGTCGTGGTGGTCGGAACCGTAGGCGCCCAGGCGAAAGTAGGGCTGGAGCCCCGTCGACGCGAGCTTGATCCGCGCTCCGGCCTCGATGTTCCCGGTCAAGAGGCCCACGAGCGTTTCGGGCGCGCCGTCGAGGCGCCGCACGAGGTCGGCGATGCCGGGCAGCGTGACGACGCTGCTGCCGTCGCCGACTTCAGCGGCAAGCCCGCGCGCGTAGGCATCGAAGCAGTCGTCGAGCCGCTCGCGGACCGCCTCGCGGGCTAGCCCCGCCCCCTCCATGAGGTCGAAGACGATGCGTGGATCTGTCCGGCCGCGAAGGTCGTATCGCTCGATGTCTCCCGCCGTCCCGTACACCGCATTGAGGGCGGCCGCGAGCGCCCGGCGCCCGGCGCCGCGCGCGGTCAGGATGGTGCCGTCGATGTCGAAGAGGACGAGGCGCATCGGGATCAGCGGGGAGCGGGCAGGGCGAGCGCGCGCAGGCGCGCGACGATGGGCGGCAGCCGGTCGAGCACGGCGTCCACCTCGGCGAGCGTGCTCCAGCGGCCCAGCGTGAAGCAGAGCGAGCCCTCGATCTCCTCGGGGGCGCAGCCGATGGCCCGAAGCACGTGGGACGGCGTGCCGGTCCGCTCCGCGCAGGCCGAGCCCGACGACGCCGACACACCGCAGAGGTCCAGGTCGAGGAGCACGCTGTCGGCCTTGACCCCGCGGAGCACGAAGCTCGCGTGGTGAGGCAGCCGATCCACGCGCGAGCCCGTCAGCCGGCAGTCCGGGATGGAGGCGGCCAGCGCGCCTACGAAGCGATCGCGGAGCGCGGCGAGACGCGCGGGCTCGCCGTGGCCCGCCTCGGCCCGCATCAGCTCGGCTGCGACGCCGAGCCCGACCAGGGCGGGCAGGTTCTCCGTGCCGGATCGGTAGCCGCCCTCCTGCCCGCCTCCCAGCATCTGCGGCAGGAGCTTGATACCCGGCCTGACCCAGAGCGCCCCTGCTCCCGGAGGGCCGTAGAGGTCGTTGCTCGACAGGGTTACCAAGTCGAGGCCCACGGCGTCGCCGGCGACCGGCACGCGCCCCAGGGCGCCGACGGCGTCCACATGGAACGGCACGCCCGCCGCGCGCGTGATCCGCGCGATGTCCCCCAGCGGCTGGAGCGTGCCGATCTCCGCGCAGGCGGCGCCGATCGAGACGAGGACGGTCTCGGGTCTGAGGACCCTCCGCACCGCCTCGGGATCGACGCGTCCTTCGGCATCGACAGGAAGGATGCTCACGGTGCAGCCGGCCTTCTCGAGGTCGCGGCAGAGGTTGAGCACCGAGATGTGCTCCGCGGCCGACGTGACGATGTGGCGGGGCCTGTCGCCGCCGCGCAGCGCGACGCCGCGGATCGCGAGGTTGTTGGCCTCCGTGGCCCCCGAGGTGAAGATGACGCCCGGCGCCGCGCCGCCCACAAGCCGGGCAACTTTGGCCCGGGCCGCTTCGAGCGACTCCCGGGCCTCGGAGCCCAGGGAGTGGGACGCGGAAGGATTGCCGATGCCGGCCTCGAGGAAAGGCCGCATCACGGCGAGGACGCGCGGATCTACAGGCGAGAACCCCGCGTAATCGAGGTAGACCCTGTCGGGAGCAGCGCCCCCGTGCTCCACGCCGCTACCGAGTCTTCCTGACCAGGAAGCGGTACACGCCGCCCTCCCGAGAAACCTCCACCAGCTCGTGAGCGGTGATCTTGCACCAACTCCGCATGTCGGCGTCTGAGGTCGGATCGTCCGACAGCATGGCCAGAAGCTCCCCGGGACGCATGAGCAGGATGGCCTCGCGGCTCTTGACGATCGGCATAGGGCAGAAGAGCCCGATGCAGTCGATCTCCCTGTCGGGAATGAACACTTTTGGCTCGGTCGCCATGCCCCGATACGGTATCCCAGGCCTCGCGGCGCAGTCAAGGCGGCGAGGTGGTTTCCTTGACTATCCACCATCCGGCAGCCAATACTTACCGCATGGCTCAGGCGAAGCGCGCGGTAAGACCCAAGTCCGACGAGCCCACCCTGGTCGCGGGCGGCGCACGTCGCAGCATCATGCTCGCCGTGTGGCTGACCTCCTTCATCCCGCTCATGGTGGTCGCCTACAGCCTCTACGCGTATCTCCTGCCGCTGCTCGACCACACCCGGCAGGTCCGCGACCTGCCCTGGCTTCAGGCCCTGCTCGTCTTCACCGCGCTTTTGATGGGGGTGGGCGGCGTGCTTATCTGGCACCTGACGCGCGCGCTCCCTCGCCCCGAGCGGGCCGCCCAGGCGCCCGCGCCGGAGCGCCCGCAGGTGCCGTCGGGAAACCTGGACGACGCCGACGGCCTGCTGCGCTCCTTCTCCCGCATGCTCGCGCCCATCGAGGAGCAGGCGGCGGCACTCGACCGCTACGCCACTCGGCTCGACTACGCCTACCTGGAGCTCGAGTCCTCCAACGCACGGCTCAAGGAGTTCACCTTCAAGGACGAGGTGACGGGGCTCTATAACCGACGCTTCTTCTCGATCCGTCTCGAGGAAGAGGTCTCGCGCTACCGCCGCTTCAATCACCCCGTCTCGGTCGTGCTCCTCGACCTCGACGCCTTCAAGTCGGTCAATGACGAGCTCGGCCACGCCGCGGGCGACGACACGCTACGGGGCGTGGCCGACATCCTCCTCCGGCACTCGCGCGGCATCAACGTCATCTGCCGCTACGGCGGCGACGAGTTCGCCGTCCTCCTGGTTGAAACCTCCAAGGCGGGCGCGCGGCTGTACGCCGACCGAATTCGCTACGTGCTCTCCTCGCACCAGTTCGCCCACCGCCGGCGCGTGACGGCGAGCTTCGGCATCGCCTCCCTTCGCGAGGACGCGGCGCCCAGCGCGGACGGTCTGATCCAGGCCGCCGACGAGGCGCTGTACGCGGCCAAGCGCGCCGGCAAGAACCGCGTTTCAGTCCGCGAGGACGTCGTCGTGGCGCAGCCCGCGGCTCCCGGGGCCACGGTCGAATGAGCAAGCCCCCGGTCCCCAGGCAGGTCCTCGTCGTCGAGGACGACGCC
Organism: Candidatus Rokuibacteriota bacterium; assembly: GCA_016179165.1. Lineage (GTDB taxonomy): Bacteria > Methylomirabilota > Methylomirabilia > Rokubacteriales > CSP1-6 > AR37. The sequence continues at coordinate 3,623 of JACORX010000295.1, forward strand.
AGGGTCCGCGGCGCCCTGCGCGAGATCTTCGTCAACGACGGCTACCAGTGCCTCGTGGCGACCAACGGGCGCGAGGGGCTGGACGCCTTCCAAATGGAGCGCCCGCCCCTGACGTTGACCGACATCAGGATGCCCGTGATGGACGGACTCGATTTCCTCAAACGCGCGCGAGCCATAGACAGCGACGCGGCGATCATCGTCATCACCGGCGTGGGCGACGTAGGAACCGCCATCGAAAGCCTCAAGTCCGGGGCGTACGATTTCATCGTCAAGCCCGTGAACGTCGAGGGGGTCCTCATCGCGGCCGAGCGGGCGCTCGAGCGGCGGCAGCTGCTCATGGAGCGGCGGGAGTACCACACGCTGCTGGAGCGGCGCGTGGCCGAGGCGACGCGGGACCTGACCGCCGCGCTCAATGAGCTCGATGATACCTATCGGAGTACGATCGAGGCCCTGGGCTCGGCGCTCGACACGCGGGACATCGGCACCCACGCGCACTCGCGTCGGGTTGTCGGCTACTCTCTCGCGCTCGCGCGAGCTCACGGCCTGCCGGAAAGCCAACTGCGGGACTTAGAACACGGCGTGCTGCTCCACGACATCGGAAAGATCGGTATCCCCGACGGCATCCTGCTCAAGCCGGGGCCCCTGGCACCGGAAGAGTGGAAGATCATGCGCACCCACCCCGACCTCGGCCGCCGGCTCGTCGAGCCCATTCCCTTCCTGCGGGGCGCCGTGCCCATCGTCTACCACCACCATGAGCGGTGGGACGGGACGGGCTACCCGTCGGGGCTCCGGGGCGAGACGATCCCGCTCGGCGCGCGCATCTTCGCGGCCGCCGATGCCTTCGACGCCATGACCTTCGACCGGCCGTACTCGGTCGCCATCTCCTTCGAGGCGGCCCGACGCGAGATCGAGCGCTGCTCCGGCACGCACTTCGACCCCGCGGTGGTCGAGACCTTCTTGAAGCTCCCGCTGGAGCTGCTGGAGACGATCCGGAACGGCCCGGCGAGCCCCGGGCAACCCGCGACCAAGAACCCCCTCACGAGGGAACACTAGCCGCCCCCGCTACATCGGCTCCTTGAGGTTGTACTTCTCGACCGCATAGGCCTTCTGCTTGAACTTTTGCACCTTCCCCGATCCCGTCAGCGGAAAGCTCTCAACGATCTCGACGTACTTCGGCACTTTGAAGTTCGCGATCTTGCCGCGCGCGAAGTCGGCGACCTCTTCGGCCCTGATCGTCTCGCCCGCCTTCGGGATGACGAAGGCCATGACCGCCTCGCCCATGACGGGGTCGGGCACGCCCACGATCGAGATATCCAGCACCTTTGGGTGGCGCAGGTAGAAGTTCTCGATCTCCGCCGGATACGTGTTGAAGCCGCCGACGATGATCATGTCGGTGAGGCGGCCCGTGATGCGCAGGTAGCCGTCGGCGTCCTTGACCCCCATGTCCCCGGTGTGGAGCCACTCGCCGCGGATCTTCTCCGCCGTCGCCTCCGGCTTGCCGTAGTAGCCGCGCATCAGCGTCGGGCCCGCGATGCAGACCTCGCCCTCCTGGCCGGCTCCGAGCTCGGCGCCGGTGACGGGGCTCACGATGCGGTCCTCGATCTCCGGGGTCCGGAGCCCGACCGTGGAAACGCGTTTCTCGATGGGGTCGCCCGGACGGGTCCAGTGGGTGCCGCCCGTGGCCTCAGTCAACCCGTACACGACGAGGGCATCCATGCCGAGGCCTCGGTCGCAGTCCAGAATCTGCCGCATGGTCTCCGCGGGCACGGGCGCCGCGCCGATGGAGCCGGTGCGCAGCGACCCGAGATCGTACCGGCCGAAAGAGGGGTGGCCCAGGATGCTGATGAACATCGTCGGCACGCCCGAGAAAATCGTGACCCGCTCGGCCTGGATGAGGCGCATCGCCTCGGCCGGGTCGAAGACGTCCATCACCACCTGGGTGGACCCGGCGAGGCAGTTGGCCGCGACGCCACCCATGGACCCGAAGATGTGGAAGTACGGCACCGGGACGAGGTACCGGTCCCGCGCCGTCCAGCCGTGGAGGTCCTGGTACACGCGGCACTTGTAGTAAATGTTGCCGTGAGTGAGGAGGCACCCCTTCGGCTCGCCCGTGGTCCCGGAGGTGTACAGCATCGCGGCGGCGTCATCGGGGCTGACGCGGATCCGATCGAGGGCCCCGGCACCGCTCGAAGCTCCGAGGCTCTCGACGTCGGTCCAGGAGCGGCAGCCGACCGGGACGTGATCGCCCAGCACGACCACGTGACTGAGCGCCGGACAGCGCGCGCTCATAAGCCGGTCTCCAGGCCGGTCCACCTCGGGGCAGATCTGCCTCAGGATTTCGATATAGTCGACACCCGCGGCATCGAAGCGGTCCAGCAGGATGAGCGCCTTGGCGTCGGACTGCCTCAGGACGTACTCGACCTCGAAGGCCTTGTAGCGGCTGTTGCACGTCACCGTCACTCCGCCGACCTTGGCGATTCCAAGGTTGGCCACGTTCCACTCGACGCGATTCGGCATCCAGAGCACGACGTGGTCGCCGGGCCCGATGCCGAGCGCCAGGAGCCCCTGGGCGAAGGCATCGGCGCGGGCCTTCAGCGCGCCGTAGGACACCCGCTCGTCCTTGAAGACGACCGCCTCCTGCGTCGGATCGCGCGCGGCCGCTCGGTCGAGCATCTGCCCGAGCGTCAGCGCGGGACCGAGAGCGCCCGTCATCTCTTCGTCGCCTCGATGTGCTCGAGCATCTTCTGGGCACGCCCGAAGGCCTGCGCCAGCTCCTCGTGCGAGAGTCCCTGGTCGCGCGCCGTCTGGATGATCCCCCGCACATCCTGCCATCGCCGCATGGCCGCGTCGCGGTCGCCTGCCTCGAGCAGGCGGTCAATCCTCTCGCCGGCACCGTCCGAGATCCGCTCGATGGTCCGGGCGAGGAGCTCGCGGGTCTTGCGCTCGAGGCCCGGGTCGAGGTCGCGGAGGTGCAGCGCGCGGAAGAGCGGCCGCAGTGCCGCCTCCAGGTCAAAGGCCACGATGTCACGACGACCGTGCCGCATGTAGCCGTTCCAGATCCGACGATTGGCGCCGTGCCACCGCCCCGGGGTGACGGCATCCACCGAGCTCGCGGCCAGAATCTCCCGAGCGCGCTCGAGGGCGTCGAGCGCGTCCGCCTCCGTCGTCTCGGTGCCCCGGGCGGTCGCGACCAGGCGCCCGATCTGGCGGACGATGCACCGTGCCGCCAGTTCCGCCAGCGGGGCCCGGCGCGCCGCCGGTAGGTCTTCGGAGTCGAGAGCCTGGCGGACAAGCTCGCGAGCTTGGGTAAACCGCCGCCGCCGCATCAACCAGCGGCCCGCCAGCGCGTAGCCGTCCCACAGCGCCTCGCGAGCGCGATCGAGGAGCACCGACACGTCCTCGCCGGCCGGCGCGGCGACGATGCGCCACTCGAGCCACAGCACAGCCATCCGGAGCACCGCCACGCGCTCCTCGGCGGTGGCTGACATGGTATCCGCCGCTTCCAGGAGCCCGCGCGCCGCCGGTTCCGCCACCGCGGCGATGCGCTGCGGGCAACCCTCGGAGACGCCGTCCGGCGCCGCGCGGACCCCGGTCTCGAGCGCCCCCTGGGCGCCCTCGATATCGCCCAAGGCGTGGCGCGACACGCCCACCACCGTCCAGAGCGCGGCCCGGATGAAGGAAGGCTCGGCGCCCTCGGCCGGCCCGCCCGCCTCGAGATGCGGCACCGCGGCCTCGATGACGTGAGCATGCTGCCCTTCATGCTGGAGCGCCAATGCGCGCTCGAGTGCGTCTAGCGCCGGATCCGGCGGGGGCGGGGGCGGCAGCGCCGCGGCTGCGGCGGCCGGCTGGGCCCCGCGAGCGAGGGGCAGATCAGGCTGGCTCGTCCGCAACTCGGCAGGAGGGGACGCAGAAGCCGCCGGACGGGGACGCGAGCCGGGACGATGCGAACGACGGCGCTCGGGCCCTGTGTACGGCGCTCGGGGCGGGACCTCCGGCGGTACGGGCGCCGCATTCGGGGTCGGCCTCACGCTCGATCGCCGCCGCGGTCGGGTCGCGGGCCGCGCGGGGCGGGCGTCGAGGGCCTGCGCCAGGCCCACGAAGAGCAGGATGGCGGCTACGCCCGCCAGGAGCGCGACCAGGCCCTCTTCGAGCGTCATACCGTTCTTCCCTTCATGACCCCGAACCCTAGCACGGCGGCCCGGACCGCGGCCAGAAGCACTTGACTCCCCTCGGGCGCGGGTATCATGATGACCGGAGTCGAGCCGTCACTCCACCAATCGAGGAGGATCAATGCGTCGCGTCGCCGTCATCGGGGTGGGCGTCACCAAATTCGGGAAGCACGACCGCACCAGCGCCGAGCTTTTCGCCGAGGCGGCTGGGGAAGCCATCCGGGACGCCGACGTCACCCCGTCGGCGATCCAGGCCCTGTACTACGGCAACGTCACCGGCGGCGAGGGTGAAAAGCAGCTGCACATGGGCCCGCTCGCGGCGACGCTCCTGGGCATACCGACGATCCCGACGACCCGCTTCGAGAACGCCTGCGCCACGAGCCACGCGGCCTTCCGCCACGCCGTCATGGAGATCGGTGCGGGCGTCTCCGACATCGTCATGGTCGGCGGCGCGGAGCGCGTGCTGAACATCCCGACCGACGCGGCAACAGAGTACTTCGCCTACTGCTCCGATGCGTCGTGGGAGCAATCCGTGGGCCTGACGTTCCCTGGGGTCTTCGCGCTCATCGCCCGCGCCCACATGGACAAGCACGGCACGACCGAAGAGCAGATGGCCCACGTGGCCGTCAAGAACCACCGCCACGGCGCCCTGAACCCCAAGGCGCAGTTCCAGAAGGCGATCACGGTCGACATGGTGCTCAACAGCGCCTATGTCGCCGACCCGCTCAAGCTCCTCGACTGCTGTCCGTTCACCGACGGCGGCGCCGCCCTGGTCCTGGCTGCCGAGGAGGTCGCGCGCAAGCGCCCCCGCTCCGTCTGGGTGCTCGGAACCCAGGCGGCCTCCGACACCATGTTCATGCACGAGAAGCGCGACCTCTCTCGGGTGATGGCGACCGAGCGCGCGGCGCGAGCCGTCTACCGGCAGGCCGGCAAGACCCCCGTCGACGTGGATGTCGTCGAGCTCCATGACTGCTTCACCATTGCCGAGATCGTCGCCACCGAGGGCTTGGGCTTCTTCGAGCCGGGCTTTGGCGGCGCTGCCGCCGAAAAGGGCTGGACCGGCCTCGGGGGAAAGATCCCCGTCAATCCGTCGGGCGGGCTCAAGGCCAAGGGGCATCCGATCGGCGCCACCGGCGCCGGCCAGATCGCGGAGATCACCACCCAGCTCCGCGGCGAGGCGGGGCCGCGCCAGGTCGAGGGCGCGCGGACGGGCCTGACCCACACGCTTGGCGGCAACACCGCCACCGTGCTCGTGAGCCTCTTCGGCCGTGGCTGACCACGTGCTGACGCTGAAGCACTTCTTCGAGGAGGCGCGCGCGGGCCGCCTGACCGGCATCCGGTGCGGCAAGTGCGGCGAGCTCGCCATCCCGCCGAAAGAATTTTGCCCCAGCTGCCAGGATCGGAACTGGGCGCCGGTGCCGCTCGCCGGCGCTGGGAGCATCACGTCCTTCACGGTCATCCGAGTCGCCCCGCGGGGGCGCGGCGCCGAGGCTCCCTACGCGGTCGCGGTCGTGCGGCTCGACGAGGGCGTCTCGCTGCTCGGGCGAATCGTGGACATCCCGTTCGACGCGCTCCGCGCGGATCTGCCCGTGCGCTTCCGCCCGCTCGTCACGGGTGAGCAGACGGCCATCGGCTTCGGCCCCGCCTGAGTCTCACCGCTTGAAATAGCGCATCTCGAGGGTCACGCACCCCTTCGGCACCCGGTACGGACCGTGGACCATGCCCGGGGGTCTGCACGCGTACATTCCCGTGGTGAAAGTCTGCTTCTTCCCGAGGTCGATGAGCTCCCCCTCGAGGATCCAGACTTCTTCCCAGAAGTCATGCGTGATCGTCTCGGTGGTCTCGACGCCCGCGTCGAACCGAAGCAGGCGGGTCACGTCGCCGTCCCCGCTCCTGCTCAGGATCTTCTGCTTGACGCCGGCGCCTCCCGCTCCGCCCGCGGCCGAGCCCGCGACGGGCTCCCAGTCGAGATGATCGGGCTTGAAGAACTCCAGCTCCGGCTTGGGCATGGGCTGTCTCCTTCAAAGTCGAAGGGGGCTACGGGATGTAACCCGCAACCCCCTTCTGAAGTGGAGCGGCCGACCGGATTCGAACCGGCGACGTCCAGCTTGGGAAGCTGGCATTCTGCCACTGAATTACGGCCGCGTTCGAGGCTATTCTAGCCCCCGCCCTCCTGAAGTCAACTCTCGCTACTTGAGCGACATGTCGTAGGCCTTGATGCGCTCGTCGCTGCGCGCCTTCCAGTTGAGTCGCTTGTTGGCGCCGTAGAGGTCCAGCTGCTGGTAGTGCGGCACCGCGGGCATTTCCTCAATCCAGAGCTTGTTGATGCGGTGGTACAGCGCCAGGCGCTGCTTCTCGTCCATCTGGGTTTGGGCCTGGTCCACCATCCCGTCGAAGTCAGGGTTGTGGTAGTTGCCGAGGTTGCTTCCCGTTCGGAACAGGGGCGCATAGACCGTCTCGGCGTCGATCGTGGGCGTGCCCCAGCCGATCAGCCACACGGGGCCGGCCTTGTGCGGGTACACCATGTTGTTGAGATAGTTCACGAACTCGAATGTCCTGAGCGTCGTCTTGATCCCGGCCTTGTTCAGCTGGCCGGTCACCGCCTCGGCAACCTCCTTGTCGCGGACGTAGCGTCCCTGTGGGCTGTTGAGCGTGATCTCGAGCCCGCCGGCGTAGCCGGCGTCGGCCAGGAGCTTCTTGCTCTTGGCCAGATCGGGCTTGATCGGCTTGAGCGAGGGGTCATAGCCGAAGTGCAGGGGCGTGAGCATCGTCGCCGTGCGCATGGCCTTGCCGTCGAGTACGCCCTTGATGATCTCGTCGGCGTCGATGGCGTAGGCGATGGCCTGGCGGACCCGCTTGTCGACGGTCGGGCCCTTGTACGGTCCGACCAGCTTGTGCTGCGCATCGTACTCGTGCGTCACGAACATGAGCTGAAGCGTCCGGATGCTGGGCGCCGTCGACAGAAACAGCTTCGAATGGTTGGCGATGATGTTCGCCAGATGCGGCGGGATATTGACCGCCACGTCGATCTCGCCGTTCTGGAGCGCGGCCACCCGCACGGCGTCGTCCGGGATCGGCCGGAACACAACCGTCTTGATCTTGGGCGCGCCCCGCCAGTGGCCCGGGTCGGCCTCGAGGACGACCTCCTCGTCCTTCGCCCACTTGACGAAGCGATACGGACCGGTGCCGATGGGGTTCTTGGAGATGAAGGCGCTGTCCTTGCCGGCATAGGTCTTGGGGGGATACATCGCCGGCTGATTGAACGTCATGATGCTCACGAAGGTCGGCCAGGGCTTGCTCGTGTGCACGCGCACCGTGTACGGGTCCACGATCTCGACGCGGTCAATCGGCCTGAAGTTGGAGCTGGCCCGAAGCGCGGGCGTCTTGACACGCTCGAGACTGAACTTGGCCGACTCGGCGTTGAAGTCCTCGCCGTTGTGGAACTTCACGCCCTTGCGGAGCTTGACTTCCCACGTTGTCGGTGCGACGAGCTTCGGCAGCTCGGCGGCGAGCGCCGGCACGATCTTGAGGTTCTGGTCGCGCTCGACCAGGTTGTCGAAGATGTGGCCGGCGACCACGGAGGCCGGCGTTTCCTGCTGGTTCATGACGTCGAGCGTGGACGGGTCCACGCCCTGGGCGATGACGACCTTGCCTGCGGGCGACGCCCAGCAGGCGGCAGGCACCACGAGGGCGATGAGGGCTGCGGCGAGGGCCGCGCAGAGACGTGTCCGAGTCATGTCTGCCTCCTTGGATAGCGGAACGGTGGATACGACGGGCGGCCCTACTCTAGGGGGAGGGTTCGGAGGTGTCAAGCGGCGGGTGGTCCCGCATCCGCCTGATGTAGGCCAGCGCCGCCTCTCGGGTTGCCACGGCGCCGACCGCTTGGGCCTCGCGGAGGAGACGAAGCAGCCTCCCGATCTCAGGACCCGGCGGCAGCTCCAGGGCCTCCATGGCCTCGCGGCCGTCCAGCAGCGGCGGCGCGGACAGCGCGGCGGCCTCCTCAGCATGCCCCGCCATCAGCTCGCGGACAATGGTGCCCGCCGGACCGTTCCAGACAGCCAACGGCGAGTCGCCCCGCAGCGCCGCCGCATCAGCCAGGGCGAGGAGCAGGAGATCGCGGGTGTCGTCCCCGAGGTCACGGAAGAAGCGGTAGCGCGCGCGCCTGCTCACGGCGCCCGACTGGGCCAGGTGCATGGGGCGCAGGTGGTGTCGGACGAGGCGCTCGAGCACTCCCGCCATCCGCCCTGACAGGCGGAGCCGCTCCGCAATCGCGATGACCCGCCGGGCGCCGAGCGCATCGTGGCCGAGAAAGCGAGTGCGCCCGGCCTCGACGCTCCGGGTCTCCGGCTTGGCGACATCGTGGAGCAGCGCCGCCAGCTTGAGCGCCTCACTCCTGGTGGCGCCGTCACCGAGGGGCTCACCAAGGTGCCCGGCGAGCGCCTCGCCCCAGGGCTCGAGCTCGCTGACGCGGGAAACGACGACATCCGCGGCCTCGACGGCTCGCAAGCTGTGCTCCCAGACGTCGAAGCGATGAGGCTCGGATTGCGCCGTGGCCTTCATCGCGGCGCGCTCGGGCAGGAGCACCTCGAGCGCGCCCCAACTGTCGAGAAGTCGAAGCCCAGTGGCCGACGCCGGGTCCGCGAGCACGGCGAGGATCTCGTCCCTGACCCGCTCGCGGGATGCCCGAGAGAGATAGGGTGCGGCACGCAGCGCGGCGCCTTCTATGGCCGGATCGAGCGTCCAGCCTGGTTGTGCGCCGAACCGGGCGGCGCGAAGGACCCGGACCGGATCGTCCTCGAGCGAGCGCGGCGCGCAAAGTCTCACCGTGCGCGCCTGCAGATCGGCTCGGCCGCCGGTCGGGTCCTCCACGTCGGCCTCGCCCGCAGCCACGAGCGGCCGGGCGGCTATGGCCAGCGCGTTGACGGTGAAGTCGCGCCCGCGGAGGTCGCCGATGACATCGGGCGCTCGGAAGTCCGCGATGTCGATCTGCGGGCCCTGCCAGTCATACTCCCCTCCACCGGTGACACGCCCCGCGCCGCGCTCGGCGTCCAGCACGTGAAAAGCCGCCCCCAGCAGGTCGGCCAGCTCGCGCGCGAGGGCGACCGCTCCAGACGGCACGGCGATGTCCAGGTCGCCCGGTCCGCTGCCTGCCAGCGCGTCGCGCACGGCGCCGCCGACCACCCAGGCCTGCCGCTCGGGGCCCAGCAGCCGAGCCAAGGCCTCGATCGCCGCCCGGGCGCCTGTACCGAAGGCATCGAGCCTCACTCGCGCCTGCATCACGCGCTCACGACCCAGGTGCCCGGCCAGCCGTCGACCTCGACGTCTTTGCTGACGCGGCCGGCTCTCGCCAGGCGGGCGACGGCCAGCGCCGTCTCGGCGGGCCCGAGGCCGAAGAGCCGCGCCATGCGCTTGGGAGTCGAGTACACGGCGCCGCCAAGGTAGCGAGCAACGACGCGGTCAAGCGCTGCGGCCCGGCGGAGCCCCCGCCCCTCGGCGACCTGCTCGGGCAGCCAGCGCTCGAGGAGATCCCAGCGATAGGAAAAGCTCGGCTCGTAGCGCTCCTCCGTCTTGACGATCCAGAGTCCCTGCTGGAGCTCCGCCATCGCGCGCTCGAACTCGCGGGTCTTGCCGGGCTCGAGCATGAAGGCGTCGGCCCTGAGACCGCGCGTGTACTGCGGGCTCTCGCGGAAGAAGCTGTCCATGAGCCGCTTGGCCGTCGCCGACATGCGCCCCGCGCGGTACTCGGCCCCGAAATCGCGGGCGCGCTGGCGACCGCGCACGAGCGCGTAGAAGGCCGGGAAGAGGTCGAGCGCGACCAGAACGGGACGCTGCTTGACGAGCTTGCCGTAGTAGCAGCGCCGCTTGGCGGGCAGCGTGTCCTTGAGCTCCCACGTCAGCCCGATGCCCGCGTCGTGGTGAGAGTGGCGGGGCCAGCGCGGTCTCTCGCGGCCCGCGACGGCCTCCCAGAGGCACGCGAGCCCATCGGGAAAGCGGTAGAACGTTGAGCAGACGCCGACCTGGTTCACGAAGGCGGTCGCTGTCCGCGCCGATCGCACGCGCAGTCCCCGCGCGTGCCGAAAGGCGCGCGCGCGCCCGGCCTCGAGGATCCGCGCGTCCATGGCGCGGCTACACGAACTCGATGCCGCGCTCCGTGACGCGGTACTCCTCGATCTCGTCGCTCTTCGCGCTGCCCCGGTGCTTGACGACGCAGAGGAATCGGCCGAGCCGGTTGCCCACGCGTTCGCCGCCCATGACGAGGATGGTGTTGGCGACGGCGCCGATGTCCCCTGAAGCCACTTTTCGCGCGATCAGGTGCTCCAGCTGTGTCTCCTCGGTCGTCACCAGAAGCATCGTGGTGACGGCCGGATGGTCGTAGCGGTGGCTGTCGATGAAATCGCGATGCTTCCAGACAGGAAGACAGATCTCCATCCCCAGTGTCTCGCTGTCGCGGTGGATGACCGTGCGGTACAGCTCATTGAAGAGGAAAGGCTGGATGTAGTCATCGGGCACATCCATGGGCTCGACGCCGTCGACCACGATGCGCCGGCATCCAGCTCCCAGGTGGAAATAGACGAACGGCCGGACCGTGTACATCGCGTGGTTGTACTCGGACTTCCAGTTCCAGTCCAGCTCGAGCCCGCCGTCGTGAGTGGGCACCTGGTAGCCCCTGAGCTTGCCCACCCACGGGAGCGCGTCGCAATAGCGGGCCGCCATCTGGTCTGGCGACGGGTGCGGATCGGCCATCGGCGTGACCGTGTGCGTCCAGCGCTTGAGCGCCCACCCGTACAGGCGCGACGCGTACGCGGCGTGCTGCTGCGAGTCGCCTCGCGCGTTCATGTCGAAGAAGATACCCGGCGCCCCCTCTGCGGTCCCACCGGCGTGGGCGAAGTGGAGCCCGAGATGCGTCTTGCCTATCCCCGTCGCGCCGTAGACGACGCAGAGCGTGCCGGGCAGGAGGCCGCCGCCCAGCATCTCGTCCAGCCGCCCGAGACCCGTCGATACACGAACCGTCATCAGGTCGCTAGTTTATCGGCGCCCTCTTGAGCCGGTCAAGCCGAAGTCGCGGCTCCCGCGGTCTAGGCACCCAGGAGCATTAGCAGCGCCGCCCAACCGGCGACCCCGGCGAGCGTGACGGCAGCGCCGAGGCATTCGCCGAGCAACTTTCTCGACGTCACCTGTTGAGTTGTAGGGGTCAAAAAAACTCTGGACGACTCACGGCGAGTCACCGCGCTGCCCACGTAGACCCTTTGGCGCGGGCGCACCCGCACTGACACCGCCCGCCGCCTCGCATACCTGACCGTGCTCTTCGCTGCCAGCATGTCGTGCCTCCTCACATCTCCCTGATGAGCCCGATGACCTTGCCCAGGATGCGGAAGTCCGCGCGCTGCGGATCCACCACGATGGGCTTCATGGTGGGATGCTCCGGCTTGAGCACGACGGCGCCGCCCTCGGTGGCGAAGCGCTTCACCGTCGCTTCCTGATCGATCATGGCCGCCACGATGTCGCCGGTGGCAGCGGACTCCTGCTTGCGCACCAGGACCAGATCGCCGTCGGCAATGTGCGCCAGGATCATGCTGTCCCCCCGCACCCGAAGGGCAAAGACATCACCGCCCTTGGCCGCCAGCCATTCCGGCCGCACCGGGATCACCTCCTCCCGATTCTCGACGGCAAAGATGGGAGCGCCCGCGGCGATCTTGCCGAGGATGGGGATCTCCCGCTCCCTGCGCGCCCGCTCGGGGCCCCGGTCCGTGAGGACGAGCATGCGAGATACGCGCTTGTCGGTCACCCGCCTCTGCAGCATGCCTTTGCGTTCAAGCGCGCGAAGGTGGTCAAAGGCCGCGCGCGGCGTGAAGCGGAACCGCTCGGCGATCTCACGCACGGTGGGCGGCGCTCCGTGCTTGTCCGAAAAACCTCGCATGAAGCCCAGCACCTCGCGCTGCCGCTGCGTCATGTCCTTCAATCTCCGCCCTCCTGGCGTGGGCCGTCTGTGGCCGTGGCTCTCTACTCAACAGTATAATAGTCAACACCCGTTGAGTCAGCCAAGCAAAAAAATCAGGACGGCTCCCACGGCTCGCAGGACGGGCAGGCCTGAAAACCCGCCTCCTTGGCTTCAGCCGGACGCTTGAAGTAGGTCCGCTCTGGCTCGGTGATCCCGCGCACCCAGCCACAATCCCTTGCATGGAAGAGCCGAGCGCCGCGCTGGGCGACGAAGGCTTCCCCCGGCGGAGCCACCACCGTGCCGACCTCTACCGGCGCGTGCGGGTCGAGTACCGAGTCCGGCAGCGCTTGCGCGGCCCCCGTTCCTACCGCTGCCTCGACGACTGAGGGCTCGGGGGCCTTATAGGGCACCGGGTCCGGCTCGTTGATCTGGAGGTTGGTCTCGACAGTCGAGCGGAACTCGTCACTCGCCCGCCTGAACTCGCGCATGGCCCGGCCCAGCGAGCGGCCGAGCTGCGGGAGGTTTTTCGGGCCGAAGACGAGGAGCGCGATCACGAAGATGAGGATCAGCTCCTGGAGACCGATGTCGAACATGGCGCCCGCCGATCATACCACCGTGACGTCGGCAGGATCACGGCGCCTCGGTCTCAACTACCAGCCGGCTCCGGCGGGTGACGCGGCCTACCGTCCCACAGCTCGACCCAAGCGCGCCATCTCCCGCCGCGCCTCGGGCTGATCGGGAGCGATCTGAAGAATGCGCGCGTATTCCTTGGCGGCCTCGATCCGATCGCCCGCCTTCGCGGCGGCGCGGGCCAATCCCAGACGGGCCTCGATGTTCCCGGAATCCTGGCCGAGGACGCTACGCCACTCGTTCATCGCCTGGTAGTACTGCTCTGTTTCCCAGAGGCGCTGAGCGAGCCGAAGGCGAAACACGATCCTTGTCCCGTCGAGAGCCACCGCCTGTCGATACGCTTGGAGCGCGCGGTCTCGGGTCCCGAGACCGTCGAGGACGCCGCCTCGCGTGAACTCCGCCTCGGCATCCCGGGGCGCCTGGGCGAGCACCGCCTCCCACTCGGCAAGGGCCTGGTGCCAGAGCCTCCGCTCGGTGAGGTACTGGGCGAGCGCGCGGTGGTACCGCACCGGTCCGGTCCCTTCCTGGAGGACCCGGGAGACCAAGGCGTGCCCGCGGGGAGGCAAGAACCCGAACGGCTGCCGGTCGACGACGGCTCCCCCACCCTGCACTCCGGCCTTGAGGGCAGCGAACCGATACGCGGCCAGCGCGGCCGGGTCCCCGAGGGCCGCCAGCACCTGCGCCCGGACGAGATGGAGCTCGGGGTTGTCGGGATCCTGGGCCAGGGCTATGTCGACCTCGCCCAGCGCCTCGGTTAGATTCTGCTGCCGGAGGAGGAAGCGGGCGAGCATCCAGCGCATGAGTGACACCTGGCCGACGGGAGCGACCCTGATGGCGTGCTGGTAGGCGTAGGTGGCCTCCGAGCGAAGGCTGCGCTCCTCGAAGCACGCTCCGAGGTCTGCCAGGTCGAGAGCCGCTTCCGGAACCATGGCGACCCATTGAGCCCCGCTTAAACCCAGTGGGAGGAACCTGTCGACAAGATCCTGAAGCAGGTCTGGATCCTGTTGGATGGCCTCGCGGGCGGCTCGCAGCCCGATCTCGGTCAAGCGCCCGCCCTGTGGCACCGCGAAGACGGCCAGCGACCAGTGCACGAACGGGTCGTGCGGCGCCAGGGCAGCGGCTCGGGAGAAGGCCGCCCGCGCCGCAGCCAGATGTTGGGGCGCATTCTGCGTGTCGAGCTGGGACAGCGCCCACGAGACGCGCCCCAGGCCGCCGTGAAGGGAGGGGTCGGTCGGGACCTCCGCGATGGCGGACTGAAAATCCTCGGCCGCGCCTTTGAGGAGGGGCAGGCCCGCCTGCCGCCGCTCGTCCCAGGTCGCCAGAACGCGCCCATCCGCCGTGACCCCTACGTTCCACGTCTCGAGCGCGGCCTCGAGCCTCAGCCGACCGCGAAGGGCCAGGGCTCGCTCTCCGAGTGGCTCCAGGGCAAGAGCGGCGTCGGTCCAGCGAAGCGCCGTGGGGCGATCGACGCCGGATCGCTCGGCCTCGGCAAGCCTTCCGGCGGCCAGCGGGGGCCGGACGATCCACGGCACGAGGGCCACACACAGCACAATCACCATCGCGCCCAGTCCGGCCGCAGCGCGGGGACGGCGCTCCAGCGAGACCCCGCGGATTCTCGTGAGGAGGCGGTCTCCGGTCGGCTGGAACCGCGTGTGGAAGGCCACTGTGGCGATGCCGAGGCACGTGGCCGCCAGGATGCCATTGGCGGGGATGCGCGCCCCGAAGTCGAAGGCGCTGTGGACGAGGAGGGCGAGCACGGCACCCACGGCGCCGACTCCGAGCCCCACACTGAACGGGTCGCTCCGGCGCGCCCCGCCTCGCTCGCCGCCCCCGACCGGGCAGCTCGCCCGAGCAAGAAGATGCGCTCCCACGAGGTCCTTGCCGACCCGCCAAGCCATGAAGAGCACGAGCGCGGCGCCGACCATCCCCAGCTCCACCGCGAGCTGCAAGAGATCGTTGTGCGCGTACGGGTAGTAGACCTTGCCGGGGGCCAGCGCGGGAGGCTGGTAGCGCAGGTAGGTGTCGCGATAGGCGCCGAGCCCCACACCGAGCAGAGGGAACGCGCGCAACATCGGGAGCGTCGTCAGCCACTGGACCCAGCGAACCGCGTAGTCGGCATGCCACACCCGTGCCAGCAGGGGATCGAGGCCGATCCAGGCGCCGTAGGCCACGGTCGCGACCAGGAGGGCCCCGACCACCGCCAGGCTCCGGCGGATCCCGCCGAGGGCGCGGAGCAGCCCGAGTACCAGCAGCGCGGTGAAGAGAAAACTCAGCACCCCGCCGCGGCTCAGCGTGAACACGAGGGCCAGCGCCATGGCCACAAGCGCTGGAAAGGGGAGATAGCGGCGAGCGGCCAGCTCCCGGCCCTCGCGCGAGCGCAGCACGTGGAGCAGCCGGGCCGTGCCTGATCCGGGCCTGCCTCGCGCCACGAGAGAACCGAGCCCGAGGAAGATCAGCATGGTCAGCCAGCTCGCGAAATGGTCCGGGTTGACGAAGGTCCCGGACAGTCGCCCCGTTGGGGCGCTGTCGCGCCAGCGGAGCAGCCAGACCTCTTTGGTGAGGTAGTCGAGCAGGCCGAAAAATGCCAGGGCCCCCCCGAGGATCAGGAGGGTGCCGACCAACCGATCGAGCTGCCGGCGTGTCCGGATCAGGTTCACGACCAACACGTAGGCCCCGGCGTAGGTCAGGAGCAGGAGAAGGGAGCGGGCGGTGTGGGCGGGCGCGACGGTACCGAGGGTGAGAAACAGGGCGGGCAGAGACGATGGGGCGTCAGGAGGCCCCGGCGGCGCAAGAGCCCAGGTCGCGAGCGGGCGATTCCCCAGCGCGAGCTGGACCAGCACCAGACCGACCAGCAGGGCGAGGGGAAGATCGAGGGCCGTGCACCGCCAATCGAGCTGCCGCTCGATGAGCATCCGGACCACCCAGAGGAGCAGGGCGAGCAGGAGCAGGAGCTGGGTAATGGCCAGCGGCCATGCCCCGGAGGCGCCGGAGGCGAGAGGCGCCCACAGAAGGAGCGCGTAGAACGCGGCGTGGCCGAGGCGGTCTAGACGTTGCGTCGCGAACTGCCCGCTCTCAGTTACAGGGAGGGGTCGCGCACGCGGGCGGCGACGGCGGCGGCTGAGTAAAGGAGGGCGGACCCGGCAGACCGACCGGCGGCACGTTGGTGGTGGTCACGGTCGGCTCGGGGCTCGGGGCTGTGGCGTTAATAAGCGCCAAGACGTTCACCGCCGCCGGCGCTACCACTGCCGCACCGAGATTCGCTCCCGCAGTCGCGGGGTTGGAGAGCGTCTGGAACTGGGACGGGGTGAGCACCGGGGGCGAGCAATCGGTCGTAGAAGTGCCCGCCAGCACCAACTGACGCTTGCGGTCAGTCGTGGCCAACGTGATGCACTCGATTCGGGGCTGAATCCGGAGACCCGGCTCGGGTTCCACGGCCATCAGACTCCTCTGCCCGTCGGTGAAGACCCACACGATCGTCCCTCTCGCCGCAGCAACGGCGGTCGGCGTGGAAATCGCGAAGTTGGACTGGCGGGCCCGCGCCAGGGTGATAGCGGTCTGCGCGATCGCCGCCCTGAGCTTACCCACCGCGAGATGCAGCAGCACGAACCGGCTCTGCTGACGCGGGTCGAACTCCAGCTTGCTCACGAGGAGCCGGCTGTTCTCGGCGAGCACAACCGTGCTCGTGTCCGGAAACGCCAGATCTGCCGACGCGCCGGAGAACGCCCGGATGTCATCGCCCTCAACGAGCCGGGCCCCTACCACCGCCGGAAGCCACTGGGTCTGCCCCGTGCGCAAGATCTCGACGCGCCCGACGACGCGCTTGAGCTCCACGCTGGCCCCGACTTGCTGGGCGGCGGCTGGATGGACCAGGCCGGCTTGCCCCAGCACCCCGAGGATCGTCGCCGTGACAAGCCAGAGCGTCACTCTCATTCGCGGCCTGCGCATGGCCGGCCCTCCCTCTTGCTCGCAGCACTCGTCCCCTCCACCAGGCCGTACCGCATCACTAGGCCCGCTCGGGCTCCGTTGTCAAGGAAGCCGGCACGAGGGCCTGCTCCGCCGCGTCACTGAGCCCGAGCAACTCGTAGATCACGACCGGGCGGCTCTTCCCCTTCACCGTCACCTCCCCCAGGCGTCGGACGTCCAGCACGTCCCTGGCCGCCAGGTAGGTGCTCTCGCTGATGATGATGGGGGTGGTCGTCTTGTACTCCTTGTTCAGGGACTCCAGACGCGCGGCGAGGTTCACCCCGTCACCGACCACCGTGTAGTCGAACAACTGCTCGGAGCCCAGGTTGCCGACCACCATCTCCCCCGTGTTGATCCCGACGCCCATGCGAAAGGGCTCCCGCCCCTCAGCCGCCCATCGGGCGTGCAGCGTCTCCAGCTCCCGGATCATGCCTAGCGCCGCACGGCACGCCCGCTCGGCGTGATCGGGCTGCGGCACCGGGGCCCCGAAGATCGCCATGACCGCATCGCCGATGAACTTGTCGAGGGTGCCCTGCTGCTCCAGCACCTGGTCCACCATGCGCGTCAGATATTCGCGGAGCATCTGGACGACTTCCTGCGGCTGGTGGCGCTCGGTGAAGCCCGTGAAGTCCCGGATGTCCGTGAACAGGACCGTGAGCGGCCGGACCTCGCCGCCGAACTGGAGCGCCGCGGGGTTCTCCATGATCCGCTCGACTACCTCAGGGCTGACGAAGTGCTGGAACGCCCGCTTCGTCCAGAGCCGCTGGCGCTCCTCGGTGAGGAGGCGGTAGACGGTGATCCCGACGAAGGTCAGGCCCAGCGCGAGGGTCGGATAGACCACGGGGAGCCAGAGCCCGCCTCGGAATGCCAGGTGGACACCGGCGAAGACGACGCCCCAGATGGCCAGGACGGCCCCCAGGCTCACCACCGGCCTGAGCCGAGGCAGGAGCCACGCCAGGAGGAACGGGAAGAGCAGGATACCGGCCAGCTCAACGAGCTCCACCCAGTCAGGGCGCCGCAGGAATCGCCCGTTTAGGACGTTCTCGGCCACGTTGGCATGCTTCTCCACCCCGGGCATGATGGGACTCGTGGGCGTGACGCGCAGGTCGTAGGTCCCCGCGGCGGTGGCTCCGATGAACACGATGCGGTCCCGCACGGCATCCGACGGGAGCTTCCCAGACAAGAGGTCCACGGCCGACAGATGACGAAAGGTCCCGCCGGGCCCGGCGTAATTGATCAGCAGCCGGTCCCGAGGATCGAGGGGCGCCGACATCGATCCCACGGTGAGTGCGCGGCCGAAGTCGAGCGTCAGCGCCTTGGGCTCCACACCCGAAGCCACGCGCACCGCCTGGATCGCCAGGGATGGATAGTAGCGGCCGCGATCCTCGAAGATCACGGCCTCCCACCGCGTCGTCCCGTCCTGGTCGGCCAGCATAGTCACGTGCCCGAGCGCCTGCGCGGCCTCCACGAGCGCCGGGAGGGGCGGTGTCGCCTCCTTCGCGAGCGGCGGCGGGTACTGGCCACGCTCGTCGTAGTGGCGGAAGCTCTGCAGCGCGGACTTGAAGGGCGTGCCGGACGGCTCCGGCGGGGGTCCTGACCTGTCGGGACCGACCTCGAAGACGATGGGCAGGACGACCCGGCCACTGTCCCGGATGGCCTCCGCCAGCTGGCCGTCGTGGTCGGCGCGCCGAATGACCTCCTCGAGTTCTCGCTGCACCGCCGACCCGGCGGCGCCCCCGCCCGCTGCCCCCAAGGCCCGAAGGCGCTCGGACAGTTGCGTGGCCGCCCGAAGCTCGCCGCTCGCCTCCGGTTCGCTCAGCAGGATATCGACCGCAATCACCTTGGCGCCGCCCGCCGAGAGCGCCCGGATCAGCTCACCCATCAGCGATCGCGGCCACGGCCATCGACCGAGCGCGGCGAGACTCTTCTCGTCAATCGCCGCGATGACGACGCGGTCACCCGGCTGCTCGACCCCCCGCAGCTTGAAGTGGAGATCGTAGAGCCGGATCTCGACGGTCTTGAGGAACTCAGGCGCCCAGAGGAAGACAGCCAGCGCAAGGACGACGACTCCCGCGGCGATCAGATAGACCCGGACACGCGTACCGATGAAACGGAATGCCATCAGCGGAGCCGACCCAGTGCCGCAGGCAATTCCCCGAGATCTCGAATGACGGCATCCGGCTTCACGGGGCCCGTGGCGCGGCCATCCGACGTCGCCTGGATCACTCGAAGCCCCGCATCCAGGGCGCCTTCGACATCGAGGATCGGATCGTCACCCACGTGCACCGCGTCCTCGGGCCCCACGCCCAGGGCTGCGAGCGTGAGACGGAAGATGGCCGGCGCCGGCTTCCTGATCCGGCATTCGTCCGAGAAGGTCAGCACCTGGAACAGCGGCAAGAGTTCCGACTGCGCGAGCACTTGCCGCACGACCTCCCCGGGGGTGCGCATGGTATTCGAGACCACTGCCCGCCTCACTCCCTCGGCGGCCAGCGTCTCGAGCGCGACCCGAGCCCCCTGGTCGCTGGCCGGCGG
>JACORX010000293.1 GCA_016179165.1 Candidatus Rokuibacteriota bacterium
AGCCCTTGTGCATGAGATCGAAGATGTAGGGGCGGCTGATGCCGAGGTTGGGTACGAAGAGGAGCGGGGTTGCGACCGTGCGCCGGGAGGCGTACCGCCAGAGGCGCGACTTGCCGGTGCGGTAGATCTGCTCGCGCGGCGTGGGCCCGACCTCGGGCTCCTTCGGGCTCATCACCATCTCGCTGAAGTGCTTCATGCGCAGCGCGTTCCTGCGCATCTCCTCCTGCCAGCGGGTCAGCTGCTCGGGCGACATGGCCGGCATCTCGGGCGTCATCGTGAACAGTTCGTCTTTCATTGCGCTCCTCATTAGGCGTGGAATGGCCGTCTTGGTTGACATGCTACGCCGGGATAACGCTCCGCGTCAACACATTCACGCGTCCGCTCCGATAATCCGTTCGAGGGCGAATTCGGCCCGCAACCATGGCCAGGCTGCCGAGAAGCGCCAGATGCTACGCGCGCCCGAAGGCTGCAGGCAGGGCGCCGAGAAGGGCCCGGATGCGAGGCGGCGCCCGAAGGGCCGCACGCGAGGCGTAGTCTCTCTACGTTGAGCGTGCGGCCGAGGGCGCCAACGAAGCAGATGGGCCCTTATCGCCGGCCTGCTAGCGGCCGAGCAGAAGCCCGTCCACAAAGCCGATGTAGACCACGAGGTAGAGCCCGAAGCCGAGCGAGAGCAGGCCCGTCCCCAAGGCGAGCGCGCGGCGGAAGCGAAGCAGGATAGGCAGGCGCGCCGTGAACGGCACCGAGAGGAGCGCCGTGATCGCCGTCATGCCGGCGATGGTCCCCAGCCCGAAGACGAGCAGGTACACCACCGCCGCATACGGGCTCCGCACTGTCGAGAGCACCAGCAGCGCGATGGCGGCGCTCCCCGCCAGGCCGTGGACGAGGCCCGTGAGAGTCGAGCGGGCCGCCTGCGCCGGTCCCAAGGTCCGGAGCGCCAGCCAGAATCTTGGTGCATCGTGCCCGTGGCCATCCGCCGGCTGCCCCGGCCTCTCGTCCCGGTCACGCATGAGCCTCGCGATCCGGGCCACCCCAAGCGCCATCAGCATGAAAGCCACCGCGAGCTCCATGGACAGCCCGGTCCTCGGGGTCACTGTCACGTTGAAGAGCACGATGGCCAACCCGACCGCGGCGATGGTGACCGTGTGGCCGAGCCCCCAGAAGGCGCCGACGAGCGCACCGGAGCCGAAGCGGCCCGTCCGGCTCACGATGCTCGCCACCGCCACGACGTGGTCGGCGTCGGTTGCGTGCTGAAGCCCGAACACGAAGCCCAGCGCGATCGCACCCAGGCTCGAGTCCATCTAGCCGAGATACCCCTTGGCCTTGAGCGTGGCGTCCACCTTGGCTCGATGGTTCTTCTCCCAGGCATCGAGGCTCAGCTTGGCGTCGGCCTCCGCCTTGGCCTGCGCCTTCTTCAGGACCTCCGGCGCCCTGGCGAGCGGCACCACGACGATGCCTTCATCGTCGGCGACGACGATGTCGCCCGGATGGACGACGACCCCGCCGCAGCGGATCGGGTGGTTGATCTCGCCCGGCCCTTCCTTCGCGGCCGGAATGGGCGAGCGCCCGCGGGCGAAGAGCGGGAAGCCGTTGGCGCGGCTCTCCCCGATGTCGCGGATGACGCCGTCCACGATGAAGCCGGCAACGCCGCGCTTCTGGGCGATGGCGCAGACGTTCCCGCCGGCCACCGCCAGCGAATCGTCCCCCGCCTCCACCACGATCACGTCGCCCGGCTCCGCCCGGTAGATGGCCGCGTGGAGCATCAGGTTGTCGTGGTGCGCCGTCCGCACCGTGAAGGCCGGCCCCGCGACACGCGGCATGTCGGGCCAGAGCGGGTGGATGGCGTAGCGCATCACGCACCCGAGATCGATGATGTCCGAGATCGCCGTCGTCGCGAGCCCCTGGAAGCCCTTCACGACTTCAGGTGCCGGGCGCGGGATCTCCAGCCGTATGGCCTGCGCGGGTTCGGTCATGGCGTCACTCCGAGAGTTTGAGGAGAAGCCCGGTGCCCCGCGAGCGGGTGATGGCCGAGGCCAGCGCCCAGTGCGCGAGCACGACGTACAAGCCGGTCAGCGCGAAACCCTTGAGCCAGGCATGCGTGAACTGAGCCTCGAAACCGTAGCCCTGGCGGCAGGCGTCGAGGAAGTACGTCAGCGGGATGCCGGCGGCGACGACCTGCGCCCAGCCGGGCAGCACGGAGACAGGATAGTAGATACCGGAGAACATAACGGTGAAGTTCACGGCCGCCCACGCGGAGGTCTCGGCCCGAGTGCCGAAGAGCAGGACCAGGCTGCAGACGAAGAGCCCGATGATCAGCGAGCAGAGACAGCAGCCCAGGAGGAAGAGCGCGAGTGAGCCTGGACCTCCGCCCACGAAGTCGAAGCCGAAGGCCCAGGAGCCGATCACGGCCATGAGCGCGAAGACGGTCACCCCGCGAGCCACGCCCACGAGCCACGACCCCACCGCCATGTGGCGGATGCCGATGGGCGTGAGGAACTGGTGCTTCATGGACTTGGACCAGATGTCGAACAGGACCGCGTAGGCGACGTCGAGCTGGCAGACCTGCACGGTCGAGAGCGCCACCGTGCCGATGAGAATGAAGGCCGTCATCTTCGCGTCGAGGGCGAGGAAGCGCGTCAGAAGGCCGTGGGAGAGCATGGCCACGCCCGGCCAGAACGCCAGCTCGAAGACGAAGAACACGTTCCGCCTGGCCATGATGACGTTGCGGCGCGCGAAAGCCCAGGTCCGCACCACCTCGACGAACCAGGTTTCCGGCACGCGCTCCCTCAGGACCAGGTCAGCGGGCGAGCTCAACAAAGACCTCCTCGAGCTCGGGCTCGTGCACCTGGCAGTCCCGGACCAGCACCCCCTGTTCGTAAAGCCAGCGGAGAATCTCGGGCAGCCGCTTGTCCACGGCGTCCACCGTGCAGTCGATGTGCTCGCCGCGCGCCTGCAATTGTAGTATTCCCGGCAGATCCCCAAGCCCGCGCGGCGCGGCTGGATCGAGCCGCAGCGAGATGACGTCGCCGATACGGATCTGGCGCTTGAGCTCGTCCGCCGTACCCTGCGCCAGGATGCGCCCGGCCTTGATGAAGGCGATCTCGTCGCAGAGCTCCTCAGCCTCCCGCATGTAGTGGGTCGTCAGGATGATCGTCGTGCCCCTCTCGCGCCTCAGCAAGGCGATCTGAGCACGGAGCCTGATCGAGACGTCAGGGTCGAGGCCCAGCGTCGGCTCGTCGAGGAACAGCACCTCCGGATCGTTGAGCAACGCCTTGGCCATCGCCAGCCGCTGTTTGAGTCCGGTCGAGAGCGCGTTGTACTCGGTCTTCGCATACGGTCCCAGCTCGCACTGCTCGATGAGCTGGTCGACCTTCATTCGCAGCCGGCGGCCCGAGAGACCGTAGAGGCCGCCGTAGAAGCTCAGGACCTCGCCCGGCCGCAGGCTCCACACGAAGGAGCCGTTGCCGCTCGCCATGTTCAGCCGTCGACGGATGGCGCCCGCCTCCCGGACCACATCATGGCCGAGGATGGTCGCCGAGCCTGAGTCAGGCAGGAGCAGCGTCGCCAGAATGGAGAGCAACGTCGTCTTCCCGGCGCCGTTCGGCCCGAGCAGGCCGAAGATCGTCCCGCTCGGCACCTGGAGGCTCGCGCCGCGGAGCGCCTCCTTGCGCCGGCGCCCGAACCAGCCGCTCCGGAACGTCTTCGTGAGGTCTTTCGCGTCTACGGCAAGCATGCGACGGCAATCGTACCACGCCGGCACGCCGCTCGACCTCTGGCCCAACGAGTTTCTCACCGAGGACGGCCGCCACCTGATCTGCTCGACACACGGCGCCATCTTCGAGCGCCACACCGGCCTCTGCGTCGAGGGTCCCTGCCCCGGCGCGAGGCTCGATCGTCTGCCCATAGAGGCGGAAGGCTCCTCGCTGGTGGTGCGATGCGCGAGCTGACGCCCGACGAAGCAGCGACCGAGATCGAAGGATGATGGCGCCTAGAGCCGCCGAAGGAGCAGGTGCGGGCCCTTCTCGGCAGCCACGCGATAGCGGTACGTGGCTCCTCCCGCGCCGGTCGTGATGGTCACGGTGTCCCCCTCCCGCTTCATCGTGACGCCGGGATTCGCCGGCCACGGATAGCTCGACGCATTGAGGAGGAGATGGTCGGACTTGTCCAGCTGCTCAGGGAATACGAAGACGAGCGGCCTCAGCGACAGGTGGGCGACATAGCGGTCCTGGGCCGACACCGCGGCGCTTGCGGGCACCTGCGCGATGACTTCCCAGGCCTGACGGTGCACGGGCTTCGGCCAGAAGCGCTCAACGGAAAAGTTGTTCATCGTCCTCGACGACAGCACGAGGCTCGCCATGAGAGCGACGACCAGCACCCCCTTCGGCCAGGGCCCCGGCCGTCTCAACGCCACGCGGTCGTAGCCGGCTATGGCCGCCGCGAAAAGGAACGGCAGCACGAAGGACTGGTACTGGGTGCGATGGTCGAAGAGGATCGGGTCCTGCCCCAGGAGGTTCTGGAAGAGTGACGGAGCCGACCCCAGAAGCACGCCGGGCGCCGCCAGAGGGAGAAACGCCAGCGGAGCAAAGAGCGCGCCGAGATAGACGAGCCGCTTTCCGGTCACGAGCCCCGCCAGCGCGCGGAAGGGATGTAGCAGCAGCGCCGTGACGATGTCGGGCAGGGTGCGGCCGAGATGGCTGTAGCGTCCCAGGTGAGGGTACGGCGCCCCGCGGAAGTGCGGCATGAGCCACCGCGTGTCCACCAGCAGGAGCGCGAAGGCGCAGGCGACGGTGACGGCGCCCCAGAGCCGGCGGCGCTTCGACAGCGCGAGCCAGATCCCCAGGCCGACGACCGGAATGGCGGCGTCTTCGCGGGTCGCCAGCGTGAGCAGCACGGACACCGTGAACAGCCACGGCCGCTCGGCCCCGGCGAAGTAGATCGCCGCCAGGAGCAGCGGGATCGCGAGGGCGGCGGTGTGAAAGTCGCGCACGTTGATGCCCTGGAGCGATGGGTTCAGCAGGTAGAGAACCGCAAACACCGCCGCCGGCCGCTCGTCACCCAGCCGACGTGCCGCGATCCCGAACACGGCGAGGGCGCCTAGCGCCAGCGCCGCCGACTGGAACACCAGGAGCGCGACCGCCCCGGGCGCCACGCGGAAGAGCGGCACCAGGAAGTACAGGATCGGGGAAAAGTGATCGCCCCACGCGTGCATCTCGGGCAGGCTGACGTAGGGGCCGGCGCCGCGGGAGAGGTTCCAGGTCAGCTGGACGTAGTAGCCGAGGTCGAGCGCATGAGTCTTGAGCGTCAGGTGCCGGCTGACGGTGATGAAGGAGAAGAGGGCCGCGTAGAGAACGATGCCGACGACGACCACCCGGCGGGGCCGGAGCGACAGAACCGGAACCCCTACAACAACGAATCTGACGGCGAGGACGCCCAGCGCCACGAGGAAGAGTTCCTCGGGGCGCCACCACCAGTAGACGAGCGAGGAAAGGACGGCCAGGCCGCAGAGGACGGCGGCCCCGTCGAGAATACGGAGCCGTCTCAACTTTCCGGCGACGTCCCGGCCCCCGGACCGAGCCGGCTGTACCGCCCGCGCAGGGTCTGCAGGCGCCGTGAGCGCTTGAGCCCGAAGCGGTACAGCAGGTAGCGCGTCACGACCCAGAGAATCTTGAGTCCGTAGCCGCAAGAAGCGAGGAAGCCGGCCGACGAGGCTTCCGGGAAGTAGCGCAGGGGCACGGCGATCTCAGCGATGCGGAAGCGCGCCGCCACGCACTGGGCGACGATCTCCTGGTCGAAGACGAACCCGTCCGAGTTCATCCGGAAGTTCACGGCATCGAGCACCTCGCGGCTGAAGGCCCGGTAGCCGGTGTGGTACTCGGAAAGCGCCAGGCCGAAGCAGACGTTCTCGACTTCCGTGAGAAAGCGGTTCGAGATGTATTTCCACCATGGCATTCCCTGCGCGATGGCCGAGCCTCCGCTCTTGAGCCGCGAGCCCAGCACGAGGTCGGCGTCGCCACTCACGATGGGCTCGATCATCTTGGGCACGAGCGTCGGGTCGTACTGGTA
>JACORX010000048.1 GCA_016179165.1 Candidatus Rokuibacteriota bacterium
GATGCGGTTCCAGCCGTAGTTGCCGCCCTTCTGGATCAGCTTGACGCTCTCCCAGCTGTTCTGTCCCACATCGGCTCCGAACAGCTCGTGCTTGCCGCCCGCGTCGAAGGACATCCGCCAGACGTTGCGAAAGCCGTAGGCCCAGATTTCCGGAAGCACGTCGGTGCGGCCGACGAACGGGTTGTCCCTGGGGACGCTGTAGGGATCGCCCGAGTTGACGTCGATGCGCACGATCTTGCCCAGGTTCACCTTTAGGTCCTGGCCGTTGCCGATCTTGGGCGTGTGGCCGATGGCCACGTCGTTGGCCCATCCACCGTCCCCGATGGAGATGTACAGGTAGCCGTCGTCGGGGCCGAACAGTAGCTCGCCGCCGTTGTGGTTGAACTGGGGCTTGTCCCAGAAGTAGACGATGCGCTCGGTGGACAGGTCCGCCTTGTTCGGATCCGTCTTGGACACGCGGAACTCCGACAGGTAATTCGTGCAGCAGTACAGCAGGCGAGGACGGCGGGCCGCGTCGGTGCGGATGGGAGCGGTGTACACCACGTAGAACTTGCCGTTGTCCTTGAACTTGGGGTGGAAGGCCAAGCCCAGCAGGCCCCGCTCGTCGAACTCCCAGTCGAGCTTCACGATCTTCTTGCTCAGGTCGATGAAGGGCGTGGGCCGCAGCTTGCCGTCCGGCATCATGATCTGAATCGTGCCGGTTTGCTCCACGATGAAGAGGCGCTTGCTCCCGTCCGGCGGGTTGAGCATCGCCATGGGATGCACCAAGCCCTCGGCAAAGAGCTGCAGCTTCACCTTGACGACCGCCGAGGCCGAACCGACCCACAGGCCGAGCACCAGCACCGATACCGCCATTGCTGTCAGTTTTCGCGTCATACGTTCCCCCTTTTGGCGCCCTTGTGTGACTCCCTGAAGTGAATGGGGCGGTATCCTACCACGCGCTTTCGCCCGGTGTCACGCACCCAGATTCACTCCACCGCCGACGGCAACGGCTCGACCCGTCCCGAGGGCTCGGCGGCGGCAACCGGCTGGGCGCGGACGCGGCGCATGAGCGGGATGACGAGCGGCAGCACGGTGAAGAGGACGGCCAGCATCCAGAAATCGTCGGCGTAGGCCCGCACCTGTGCCTGCGCCACCACGTCCTGGTACAGCATGGCGACCGCCTGCTTCTCCGCGGTGAACGAGTCGGCGCCGCGCGAGGCGAAGTGGGCCGTCCACGCTTTGAGCCGGGCCGCCGTCTCGGGGTCCCAGACGTTGACGTGGGCCGCCAGCACCGACTGGTGCCCCTGGCTCCGCCGCGAGAGAAACGTCGTCGCGAGCGCCACGCCCACGCTGCCGCCGAGGTTGCGGAGCACGTTGAAGGCCGCCGTGGCGTTGCCGAGCTTCTGGCGGTCGATCGTGGCGAGCGTGAGCGTCACGAGCGGCACGAAGATGAAGCCGAGCCCGAAGCCCTGGAGGAAGCGCGGCCAGATCAGCGCCCAGTAGTCCACGCCCAGCGTCAGGTGGGACATCATGTAGAGGCTCGTCGCGTTCAGGGCGCAGCCGAGCACGACGAGGAGACGCTGGTCCATGCGCGTCACCAGGCGCCCGGCGATGATGAGCGAGATCAGGTTGCCCACGCCTCCGGGACCCAGCACCGCGCCCGAGTTCCAGGCGTCGTAGGCGAGAAGCTTCTGCGTGTACAGTGCCACCAGCAGCATGCTCGAGTAGAGCCCGAGCCCGACCATCATGACGAAGACGGAGCCCGTGGCGAAGTTGCGGTCCGAGAACACGCCCAGGTCCAGGATCGGCTCCCGGGCCGTCAGCTCGCGGATCACGAAGCCGACGAGTGCCGCGAACGCGATGACCGACAGCCCCACGATCAGGCCCGAGTCGAACCAGTCCTCGTGCTCACCGCGGTCGAGGACGAGCTGGAGGCAGCCGAAGCCCACCACCATCAGCACCAGCCCGAGCGCGTCGATGCGCCCCGGCTTCTTCAAGTATTCGGGGTCGAAGAGGAAGGTGCTGATCATGAAGAAACCCAGGAGCCCGATCGGCAGGTTGATGTAGAAGATCCAGCGCCACGACCAGTTGTCGGCGATCCAGCCGCCGAGCGTCGGGCCGAAGATCGGCCCCATCATGATGCCGATGCCCCAGACCGCCATGGCGAGGCCGCGCTGCCCGCGCGGGAAGATCTCCCAGAGGATGGCCTGCGACAGCGGAATCAGCGGCCCGCCGCCGATGCCCTGGAAGATGCGCGCGATGATGAGGACGGTCAGGTTCGGCGCCAGGCCCGACACGAAGGAGCTGACGGTGAAGAGCGCGGTGCAGAACAGGAAGAAGCGGCGGCGGCCGATGAAGCCCGCGAGCCATCCCGTGGCAGGGATGATGATCGCGTTGGCCGCGAGGTACGAGGTCAGGACCCAGGTCACCTCTTCGAGGCCGGCCGAGAGCGAGCCCTGCATGTGAGGCAGGACCACGTTGGTGACGCTGGTGTCGAGGATCTGCATGATGGTGACCAGCATCACGGACAGCGTGATGAGCCACTTCTGCGCTCCCGCGAGAGCGGCCCACGAGCTCATCGCGCTAGCGGAGCTTCACGGTGACGACGGCGGACAGGCCTGCGCGCAGCGTGTCGGGGTTGGCGAATTGGCCGGGGTCGAGCCTGATCTTGACGGGCAGCCGCTGGACCACCTTGACCCAGTTGCCGGTGGCATTCTCCGGCGGCAGGAGGGAGAACCGCGCGCCCGTCCCCGCGGCGAGCGAATCCACCGTCCCCTGGAAGGTGCGGTCGGAGAACGTGTCCACGTGCACCTCGGCCTTCATGCCCGGGCGGATGCGCGCGAGCTGGGTCTCCTTGAAGTTCGCGATGACCCACACGTCGTGGAGCGGCACGATGGCCAGCAGCGGCTGGCCCATCTGCGCGACCTGTCCCAGCTCGACCGTTCGCTTGGAGACCACGCCGTCCACCGGCGCGCGCACTTCCGTGTACAGGAGCTGGAGCTCGGTGTACGCGAGGTCCGCCTGCGCCTGGGCCAGCGCCGCCTCGGCGCGCGCCACCTCGGCCTCCTTCATCGGGACCTGGTGCCGCTGGCTCTCGGCGCGTGCGAGCGAGCCGCGCAGCTCGGCCACACGCTGCCGCGCCTGCTGGACGCCGAGCCGCCGGGAGGCGAGCGCGGCCTCGACCTGCTGCGCCTCACGCTCGACCTGGATCTTACGGCGCTCGAACGCTTCGAGCGCGGCGCGCGCGGTGCCCTCGGCGGCCTCGGCCTGATCATAGTCGCGCTGGGCGACCAGCCCTTGCTGGACGAGCTTGCGCTGGCGCTCCTTCTCACGGACGGCCTGGACCGCGGTGGCCCGCGCGCCCGCCACGTCCGCCTCGGCGGCCGACGCCGCCGCGCGCTTGGCCTCGAGCTGGGCCTGCGCCTCCTCGACGGCCGACTGGCTCGCCGCTTCGGCCGCCCGCGCCCCTTCGAGAGCCCCGCGCGCCTCGTCGCCCTGCGCCACCGTCACCCCGCGCGTCATCGGCAGCTCGGAGCGCACGGCCAGCAGCGCAGCTTCCGCGACCTTCACGGCGGCGGCGGCCTGGTCGCGCTTGGCCCGGTAGTCGCGCGGGTCCACCCGCAGGAGGAGCTCGCCCGCCTTGACGGCCTGGTTGTCCTTGAGGAGCATCTCGGAGATATTGCCCGAGACTTTCGAGCTGATGACCGTGACGGCGCCCTCGACGTAGGCATCGTCGGTACTGACCTGGGTGCGGGCCTGCCACCACGCCCAGCCGCCGAACAGGAGGCCGCCCAGGCCGACCACGATCGCCGCGCCGATGACGATCCGCCGCCGGTCGCCGGGGATGCCGTTCATGCCGCGGCGGCCCTCGTTGCCTCGAGCGCCTCGCGCGCGACGGCCGCGGGGTCGCGGGCCCACGCCGCGGGGTTGGGCGCCTCGTACGAACAGTAGCCCGCGTAGCCTCGGCGCTCGATGGCTGCGAAGAAATCCTTGAACGGTACGCTGCCCTGCCCCGGCGCTAAACGGTCGAGCGCCTGGCCCGGCACGAGCCCGCTTCGCGGCACGTCGCTGAACTGGACATAGGCGATGTCCCCGCCGGGGACGCTGTCGAGGTCCTCAGGCCCCGCCCCGCTCCTGCCGAGATGATAGGCATCGAGCAGGAGCCCGACATGGGGATGCGCGGCTTTGGCGAGGATCTCCCGCACTGCGGCGAGAGTGTTGAACTGGTCGCACTGCGAGTTGAACTCGAGCGCGAGCCTGACACCGTGACGCGCGGCGATGTCGCCCACCTCGCCGATGCTCGCCACCGCCCGCGCGGCGCCGCCGCGCCCCCGGTCCACCGGGCTCATGACGGTGCCGCAGCCGAGCGCCTGTGCCCAGCGGCACGACTCGTCGAAGGCGCGGAGGAGCTTCGCGCGCTCGTCGCCCTCGGTCCACATCCAGCCGAGCGTGACGCCGACGCAGGCCGTGGCGAGGCCGGACGATCGCACGAGGTCGAGCACGGCCTCGGCCGCCTGCCCGCGCTCGGCCGCCCGCGCGAAGTCCAGGCGGCGGAGCTCGATGGCCTGCCACCCGGTCTCGCGCGCGATCTCGAGCACGCGCCCGAGCGGCGTCGTGTCGAGGGTCCAAGTGTGGAGCGCGAGCGGATTCCGCATGGAACCGCGAGGATTATAACGCCGCGGCGCCCGGCGCCCGGGCAAATGACGCGGCGGCGCTCAGCGCGTCGTAGGGGGCGTGGACAGGCCAAGCCGGCGGCCCACCTGGGGCGGGCGCGGGAGTCGGTCGTGAGCCGTTTGGATCAGGCGCAGCCGCTCGAGGACCTCGGGCGCCATCGGCGCGCCGCGGCGCGTCTCCTTGCTCACGTGGAGCGACATCAGCTCGTTGCTCGCGGCGCGGCAGCCCTCCTCCGCAGAAAAACGAGGCTTGCACAAGGTGCGGACCAGGAGCATCATGCGGTGGATGTGAAGGAGCCGGCGCCGATACCCGGTCGCGCTTCCGCCGCCGGCCTGCATGACCGGCAAGCATGGCGGGCACCGTCGGCGGATTGAGCACTTCAGGAACGCAACCGCAGGGGAGGGCACACCAGGCAGGGCCGAATACGGTAAGTGCGCAACGCCGCGGTTGCGCTGACGCGGAAGACGGGAGGCGTGCTCGAGGGCGAAACTGCGGTTTGTTCCGTGGACATTCTCAAGGTCTAAAGAGTCGGAGGACGACATATGGACAGGCGGAAATTCCTAGGCAAGGCTGGCGCAACCCTGGCGGCAAGCGCCGCGGTCACGCTCACGAAGGCCCCGAACGTCATCGCCCAGCCGAAGTTCCAGTGGCGCCTGGTGACGAGTTGGCCCCCGTCGTTCGAGATCCTCAACGGGACCGCCCAGCGGTTTGCCCGGCAGGTGGATGAGATGAGCGGCGGCCGCCTAAAGATCCAGATGTATACGGCCGGTGAGCTCATCCCGCCGCTCGGCGTCTTCGACGCGGTGTCCAACGGCAGCATCGACGCGTACAGCTCGGGACCGTACTTTTGGGCGGGCAAGGAGCCGGCCATGCAGTGGTTCTGCGCGGTGCCATTCGGGCTCAACGCCCAGGGCATGTACAGCTGGTTCTACCAGGGCGGCGGGCTCAAGCTGATGGAAGAGGCGTACCAGCCCTTCAATCTCGTCCCCCGCCCAGGCGGCGGCACCGGGGCGCAGATGGGCGGCTGGTTCCGCAAGAAGATCAACACGATCGCCGACTACAAGGGCCTGA
>JACORX010000049.1 GCA_016179165.1 Candidatus Rokuibacteriota bacterium
CGTCAAAGCAGGCCGCCGATAAGGGGCCATCTGCTTCGTTGGCGCCCTCGACAGCAGACTCAACGTACAGAGAGTACGCCTCGCCTGCGGATTTACTCAGCCCTCGTCTCGCGGCCAACGGCGGCCGCTCAACTCGAACTGCGGGGCGCCGCCTCGCAGCTGACCCCTTCTCGACGGCCTGCGCCTTCGGGCGCCGCTGGAGAATGCGCCGCTTCATGCTAGAGGTGCTTGGCCAGGAACTCCATTGTGCGCGTGCGCGCGAGGGCCGCGCTGGGCGCGTGGTAGGCGCCGCGCTCGTCGCAGTTGAAGCCGTGACCGGCGATCGGATAGACGTGCAGCGGCAGCTCGGGGTGCGCGGCGCGGATCTTCGCGTGGTGATCCGGCGGGATGGACTGGTCGGTCTCGCCGAAGTGGAAGAGGACGGGGCAGCCCGGCTTCTCGGCCGCGGTCTCGGCGACACCGCCGCCGTAGTAGCTGACGGCGCAGCTCACGCCATCGATGCGTGTGGCCGCGAGCCAGGCGAGCGTGCCGCCCAGGCAGTAGCCGACCACGCCGACCTTGAGGCCCTCAGCGGCGAGCGAACGGACGGCCGCGCGGATGTCCTTGACCATGTCGTTGATGTCGATCTTGCCGCGGACGCCGCGCCCGCGCTCGATGTCGGCGGGCTGGTAGCCGGTGTCAAAGCCGCGCTCGGCGCGGTCGAAGATGGCCGGCGCCAGCGCGACGTAGCCGGCGGCGGCGAAGCCGTCGCTGACACGTTTGATGTGGCTGTTGACGCCGAAAATCTCCTGGATGACGACGAGGCCGGCCTTCGGTTTGCCCACCGGCGCGGCGCGGTAGCCGGAAAAGGAGTGGCCGTCCTCGGCCTTGAGCGTAACTGTCTGACCCATGTCGAGATCCTCCGGGGGCCGCCCTGGGCGGCCCCGCGTTCAGGGGTGGGAGCCGGGTGCGGGCGCCATCTTACCTCAGCCGCGCCGGCGGCGCTTGGTCGGCACCCGCGCCAGCTCGTCATAGAGATGCACGGCCGCGAGCATGCACTTGAGCCAGTCGCCGAGATGCAGGCTCTCGTTCTCGGAGTGCGCGTTGGTCGCGGGGTCTTCCACGCCCATGAGGAGGCAGGGCACGCCGCCCAGCACCCTGGCGAAGGGGCCGACGAAGCCGATGGAGCCGCCGCAGCCGATCATTGCCGCCTCGCGGCCGAAGCCGGCCTTGAGCGCGCGGCGAGCGGCCTCGAACGCGGGGCCCTCGGGGTCCGTCGTCCACCAGGGCGCAGCGCTCGTCAAGCGCGCGGTCACGCGCGCGCCCTGGGGAGGCCGGCTGGTCAGCGTGCGGGCGAGGAGCCGGCCTGCCTCGCGGGCATCCATGCCGGGCACGGTCCGCAGCGACAGCCGCGCCCGTGCCGCCTCGATGATCTGGTTGGAGGAGCCCAGGAACGGCCGCGCCTCGAGGGCGATGACCGTGAGCGCCGGGCGAGTCCAGAGGCGCTCGTAGACCGAGAAGCGCGTCTCTCCGCCGAGGCGGACTCCCGGGAGCATCCCGGCCTCCTTCTTGTACTTGGCCTCGTTGAACGGGAGCGCGCGGATGCGACCGAGCTGCTTGGCGCTGGGCTTGGCGACCTTCTTGTAGAGGCCCGGCACGTCGAGCGAGCCGTCGGCCTTGGTGAGATCGGCGATCAGACGGCAGAGAATCTGGACGGCGTCGGGGACGGGGCCGCCCCAGGCGCCGCTGTGCACCGGCTGCTTGAGACAGGTAACCTCGACGTCCACCTGGCAGATACCCCGCAGCTGGTAGGTCAGCGCGGGGATCCCCGTGTCGAAGTTCGCCGTGTCCGACAGCACGATGTAGTCCGCGGCCATGAGGTCGCGGTACTCCGTCAGAAAGCGGCCGAGGTTCTCGGAACCGATCTCTTCTTCACCTTCGATGATGAACTTGACGTTGCACGGGAGCGAGCCTGCCGCCTGGAGGTACGCGGCGACCGCGGCCACGTGGACCATGACGCCGCCCTTGTCATCCGCGGTGCCGCGGCCGTAGAGCCGACCGCCTCGCTCGGTCGGCTCGAAAGGCTGCGAGAGCCACTTCTCCGGCCTGCCCGGCGGTTGGACGTCGTGGTGGCCGTAGAGGAGAATCGTCGGCGCGCCTGGGCGCTTGAGCCATTCGCCGTAGACGTACGGGTGCACGCCCGGGATCTCGAGGACACGGACATTGTCCACCCGCGCGCGACGCAGAGCCTCGGCCGTCGCCTCGGCCGAGCGCGTGACTTCCTCCTTCGGGAAACCGTTCGCCGACACGCTGGGGATCCTCGACAGATCGGACAGCTCCCGCGTGAAGTCAGCCATGTGCGCGTCGAGATACCTGAGCGCGTCAGCGACCATGCCGTCGGGCTTGCTCATCGTCGTTCCTTTCTTCCGCCGGATGACATTGGTCCGTGGCAATCTTACGCTATGAATAACCTGGCTGTGCTCGCCGCCGCTCCCGCAGCCCTGCTCGTCCAGGCCCGCCAGACCGTGGCCGTTTCCGAATCCTCGGCGGGCGGGCTGATCTCCGCCGCGCTTCTTGCCATCCCGGGCGCCTCAGCCTACTACCAGGGCGGGGGCGTGATCTATACCCAGGGCGCGCGGCGCACGCTCCTCGCCATTCCCGACGAAGGCGTCAAGGGCATCCGCTCGGCCTCCGAACCCTTCGCGCTCCTGGCCGCGCGAACGATCCGTGAGCGCCTCGGAACTACATGGGGCCTCAGCGAGACCGGAGCCAGCGGCCCAACGGGCAACCGCTACGGCGACGCCGCCGGCCACGCCTGTATTGCCGTCTCCGGTCCGGTCGAGCGCGTGATCACGATCGAGACGCGCAGCGCCGACCGCGAGGCCAACATGTGGGCCTTCACCCGCGCCGCCCTCGATCTCCTGTCCGAGTGCCTCCGCGAGGCCGCCGCCGCTCAACGGTAGCGCAGCACGAAGCGCCCGTCCATCCGGTCCGTGAGCCGGTCCATGGCGTCCGCGACGGTAGCGCGACGAGGCGGTGTATCGCTCATTGCACATCGTGCCTGCACGCGAGCCGAGGTAAGGTGCAGGTGGACGACCAATGAGGCTGCCCAATGGAGACAGCGCAGTTCTCGGAACCAAGCTCGAGGACTACGTACTCAACTCAGCCCATCGCGAGGGTTGCCACAAGGCGCGTGTGTTCGAATCCATCCTCGGGATCACAGCGGCCAATCCCGGCGCACTCCGGCGGGCCTTGCTGGAGACGGCCGCCATGTCGGATGAGGCGGAGCCTCGCGGCGACAGCACGTATGGGACGATTTACACGGTCCGTTTCGCTCTCACCACCGCTGCTGGCACCGCGATAGTGCTGAGCGTATGGATCGTCCGAGACGGAGAGGACTTCCCGCGGCTCACAACCTGTTATATCGTGTAGCCATGAAGGAAGACATCCACATGCACGACCTTGTCGCCCTCATCGAAGACGTGCCCGCGACCCATTTCGAAACTGGGCGTCCGATCGTGCTGCGGCGCGGCCAGATCGGAACAGTCGTCATGACGTATGGATCCTCGATCTTCGAAATCGAATTTGCCGGCCGCGATGGGAAAGCCTATGCGATTCTCCCGATCGACGTCAGCAAGCTGATGCTCCTGAGAGACACCCCTGACTACGCGGTGAGCTGACAGGCGGCGTCTCCCGTCACCACCCTGCATCGGCAACTCTGCCTGAGTCGAGCCGCGGCTCAGGCCCCGGGGCGACCGCTCCGGGCTTCGAGTTCTTCTCTGATGATGCGGCGGAGGCTCTGTCGCGCCGCGGACATCACTCGGCGCCCGCCGAACCAGACGCCCGCGACCATTCCGAGGAGCGCGAAGCCCATCAGGCCCCACTGGTACTCCTCTCGGTGGAGGTACCCCTGCTCCTTGTGCTTGATGTCGCAGTCCTCCCGCACGCGCTCGACGTCGGGGAAGCCCGGGTGGATCCGGTTCGCGGCGCTCATGTTCCGGTAGGCGCGGTAGTGCAGGTCACGGATGTAGAGGTCCACGCCGTGGTTCCAGAGC